>NZ_GL987994.1:96427-120242 GCF_000158195.2 Fusobacterium mortiferum ATCC 9817 | reverse complement strand
TCAACTCCAACTAAAATCATACAAGCCTCCTTGAATAAAAAAGAATTTGATACTGTTTTAGACCACGGTAACTCTTTAAGATTGTAACCTCGTTCTAAATAAACCATCAAAGTGGTATCTAACTAATTAACAAATGAATAAAGAGCCTGTGGTTAGAGCCTTAATAAAACCATTAAAATGGTAGGAGTGATAAACTAATCCACAGTATCTAATAATAGTATATTACATAAAATTTAAAATAGATTAGTAATTAGTAAATTATTATATAAATATTATACGAGGAGTGATATATATGATAAAAACTTATGATTGTAAACTTGATTTATTTGAAACGGAAGTAGCTATAAAAAAAGTTAAGGACTTTTTTGAGAGAGCTCTAGCTTATGAATTAAACCTTACTAGGGTATCTGCACCTCTTTATGTTAGAAAATCTTCTGGTTTAAATGATGACTTAAGTGGAGTAGAAAGACCTGTAAAATTTGATACTCATTGGGATAGAAATGAAGAGTATCAAATTATACATTCACTTGCTAAATGGAAAAGAATGGCTCTTAAAAGATATAAGTTCCCTGTACATACAGGATTATATACAGATATGAACGCTATTAGAAGAGATGAAGATTTAGATAATATCCACTCTATGTATGTTGACCAATGGGACTGGGAGCTTATAATAAACAAAGAAGAAAGAACAACTGAAACATTAAAAGCTATTGTAAAAGATATCTACAAAGCTCTTAGAAAAACAGAAGAGTTTATCAATAGAGAGTATCCTGTATTTTCTACAAAATTACCTGAAGATATTTTCTTTATAACTTCTCAAGAATTAGAAGATGCTTATCCAGAACTTACAGCAAAAGAGAGAGAAAATGAAATTTGTAGAGTACACAAAGCTGTATTTATCTCTCAAATAGGAAAAACTTTAAGATCAGGTAAAAAGCATGATGGAAGAGCTCCTGACTATGATGACTGGGAATTAAATGGAGATATCTTAGTATGGAACCCTGTATTAGAACAAGGTTTTGAGCTTTCATCTATGGGAATTAGAGTTAGTGAAGAGAGCTTACAACTTCAATTAAAACTTGATGGCAAAGAAGAAAGAAAAGAATTACCTTTCCACAAATCTTTAATAGCTAAAGAGTTGCCTTATACTGTTGGTGGAGGAATAGGACAATCGAGAATTTGTATGTTCTTCTTAGAAAAATTACATATAGGAGAGGTACAAGCATCTATATGGCCAGAAGAAATGGTAGAGGAATTTGCTAAAATAGGAGCTCATTTCCTATAATATTATCTTAGTGAAAAATAGGGTCTATTGTAAAACTTTACAATAAACCCTATTTTTATTATTTACTATTTTTTTCTATTTTTCTTGTCCAAGTACAAATTAATCCAGTAATCACTATAAATATTAAAGTTATTATTGATGCTCTCATTTTTATAAATTCTCCACCATATAAAATTCCTAATTTAGAGAAAATTACATAGATATAAACTAATAATGCCATCAATATAACTGATACTGTATATCTATACTCCCAAGGCTCAATAGGAACCTCATATCTAACTGGTAAACTATACTCTTTTTTAGGAGGAATAATTTTATCAACTACATAAATTATGATTAAACAAATTACAAATAAAATTGCTACTACATATAGGAAATGTAATTTAAAGCTTCCTATAAATTGAGTATATCCATAAACTATTACAAAGAATCCCATACTTATTTTTGCTGCTAAAGCACTAGCTTTTCTACTAAATATTCCTACTAAAACTATTATAGCTATTGGTACACTAAATAGTCCAGCAACTTTTTGTATAAACTCAAATAACCCACCAGAAGATTTAGATATAAATGGAGCTACTATCATTGAAAATACTGCAAGAATAGTTCCAAAATATTTACTAATTTTTATTAAGTACTCCTCACTTGCTTCTGGTTTAAATAGTGGCTTATAAATATTTAAACTAAATATTGTAGAAGCAGAGTTTAAAGCTGAGTTAAAAGAACTTAATACTGCTCCAAACAATACAGCACCAAAGAAACCTGTCATATAAGTAGGAAGTAATTTATTTACTAAAGTTGGATATACTATGTCTCCACCTATTTCATTTCCATAGATACAATAAGCTATTATTCCAGGTACAACTAATATCAATGGAGCTACTACTATCTTTAATAATGCTGTTAACAGAACCCCTTTTTGCCCTTCTTTTAAAGATTTAGCTCCCAATGCTCTTTGAATTATAGCTTGGTTAGTACACCAATAATATAGAGCTGTTATTCTCATTCCTGTAATAGCTGCTCCAAAAGGTGCTTGTGAATCTTTACCTCCTATAGTATTTAGCTTTTCAGGTGCATGTTGGAAAATATATTCCATACCCTTTAACATACTTCCATCTCCTAAATATATAAATCCAAGAACAGGTATTGCTAGTCCTCCTATTACTAAACCAACTCCATTGACAGTATCAGATACTGCAACAGCTTTTAATCCACCAAATATTGCATATATACTTCCTATTATTCCTATAAGCCAAACAGATAAAACTATTGCACTCTCTTGTGAAATTCCAAATATTCCAGGAATATCAAAAAGTTTCATCATAGCTATTGAACCAGAATATAGTACTGTTGGTAAAAATGCTATTCCTAAAGTTAATAAGAAGAATATACTTACAATATTTCTAACTGATTTGTCATATCTTTCTTCCAAAAATTCTGGAACTGTTGTAATAGAACCTTGTAAATATTTAGGTAAAAAATATATTGCCAAAATAACTATACCAATAGATGCTCCAGATTCCCAAGCTATTACTGCAAGTCCACTTTTAAATCCCTGTGCATTAAGCCCTACCATCTGTTCAGTAGATAGATTTGTTAACATCATTGAACCAGCAATTACTGTTGCACTTAAACTTCTACCTCCTAAGAAATAACCACTCTCTGTTTTCAAATCGTCATCTTTTGTAAGATACCAAGAGATTACAGCAACTAGAGCTGTAAAGAACACGAAAGTTCCCAGTGTAAAAACCATATTCCTCACTCCTTAAAATTTATTAATATTGATTACTTAATTTAATTACCAGTTTGCTGTTCTTTTTGATAATGGGTCACTACACTCCATCATTCTATAGCAAGCTTTTAATAAAAGCTCATTTTTTAATTGTAAGTATTCCTCTTTAAAGAAAAGGTTTGTTGTTTCTTGAGGATCTACTTCTAAGTCATACATCTCCCCATATTCTTCATTCATAAATAAATTTAATTTATATCTCTTATCTCTATAGCTTTTAACCATTATTCCTCTATCTCTAGCATCATAGGTTACTATTGCAGATTTTTTTACCCTCTCTTTATCTATTTTTTGTAAAATATTTTTTAAGCTTTCTCCTTGAATACCATATGGAACTTCTTTTCCTATTAATTCTAAAATAGTTGGAACAATATCAATATTTTCTACTATTTCATCTGAAGTTACAGATTTTTCTACTCCTTTTCCCCAAAACAATAAAGGTACTTTTATTAAGTTATCATACATAAATGGTCCCTTTTGTAAAAGTCCATAATCTCCCATATACTCTCCGTGATCACTTGTAAAAATAATTATAGTATTATCTAACTCTCCCTTTTTCTCTAGCTCTTTTCTTATCTTTCCTATCTCTTGATCTATAAAAGTTATCATAGCATAATAATATCTTGTATATTCTTCTACCTTTTCATCAGAAAGTTTATGCTGCTCACCACCACCAGGCCAATATCCTCTTTCTCCTTGTCTCTTTAAGTATTCTGGTCTCTCATTACAAAATTTATCTTTTGAGATAGGAGAGTCTATTTCTACTCCATCATACATTCTAGCAAACTTTTCAGCTGGATCAAATGGATGGTGCGGGTCTACAAAATTTGTCATCATAAATAATGGTTTATTAAAATCGTATTTTCTTATTGCTTCACAACTCTTCATTCCTATCCAATAAGTTTGATTAAACTCTTCTGGCAAAGGATTCATTCCATCATTTCCCTTACCTACTTCTAGATGATATCCATTTTCATCTAAAAAATCTAAATATTTTCCCTGTTTATCATCTTCTGTAATATAAGTTTCATCAAAACCATAATAAGTCTTATCTCTTTCTCTTACTCTATCTCTTACTTCTACATCTTCATAATTATTATCAAAATCTTTTAACTGAGGTCTGAAATGCATCTTTCCAACACCTATATTGTAGTATCCCTCACCTTTTAACCAATCGGCTAAAGTAATCTCATTTTCATCTAAACAAGTTCCAATATTCCAAGCTCCTGTATTCATAGGATATCTTCCTGTAAAGATTCCTGCTCTTGATGGAGTACACACTGGACTACTACAAAATGAATTTGTAAATACCACTCCTTCTTTTGCCATCATATCCAAATTAGGAGTTATCACTTTAGAATTTATATATCCAATAGCATCAGCTCTCATTTGGTCAGTTGTTATTAGTACTATATTTGGTTTTTTATTCAACTTTTTCACTCTCCTTCATAATACTTTTAAAATATTTACTATTAATAAAATTATCTATTCCATACCTCAATGCACCTTTAAGAATAATATTTTCGCTATACTCCCTCTTAATTATCTCTATCTCTTTTTCCTTTATTAATAAATTATTTTTTATTACTCTTCTCAATTCTTTCCAGAAAAAATCTTCTAAATAGGTTATCTTTCCAGTTATAATTATTTTCTCTACTCCTCCTAATATATCTAGCCATAAAATTAAAGAAGAAAGAGGTGTTATCATATCCATAATCTCTTTTCTAAACATCTTTTCATTTTTATTTGCTTTTTTTAAAATTTCTTCATAAGTTAAGTCTAGTCCATAATTTTTCTTTATCTTTTCCTCTATTCTCCAATTTGCCATAATAGTTTCAACACAACCTTTATTTCCACAAACACAAATTAAAGAATTTTCTGAAAAGTCAAAAGGAATATGCCCTATTTCCTTTGTTTCTAAATTTATTTGATTTTTTTCTCTATCATATCTAACTATTGTAGATCCTACTCCATTTTCTATATTAAGAATTGCAAAGCTCTCATTTTGATGTTCTTCAATTTGAGAGTAAGCTATCATATTTACCCCATTTTCTAAAAATACTGATATACCAAATTCCTCTTCAAATATCTCTTTTAAATTTATATTTTTCCAATGATAATAAGTAGATATTTTAGCAATTCCTTTTTCAGAATCAACTATTCCATTCATTCCTATACTAATTAACATTACTTCATTTTCAGATAAAATATCTCGTATTATCTTTTTAGTTGCTTTTAAAATACTAATATTCTCTTCTACTAAAAGATTAAATCCCTTTTTTTCATTTCCATCTACATCCATCAAAGATAGTACTACTTTATCTAATCCAAAATAAATGGTTAAAATATTTTTTATTATCTCTCTATTTATTTTTAAATATCTTTCCTTTTTTCCAACACTATTTTTTTCTACTACTTCATCTTCAAAAATCAATTTTCTTTCTATTAAATTAGTTACTAATTTGCTTACTCCCATTTTGGAAATATTTAAAAATTTAGTTAACTCATTTCTTGTAGCTTTTTTATTTACAAATATATAATATAAGATTTTTTCTTTATTATCTTTTCTCATATTTGTCACTCCTCGTATAATATTTATATAATAATTTACTAATTACTAATCTATTTTAAATTTTATGTAATATACTATTATTAGATACTGTGGATTAGTTTATCACTCCTACCATTTTAATGGTTTTATTAAGGCTCTAACCACAGGCTCTTTATTCATTTGTTAATTAGTTAGATACCACTTTGATGGTTTATTTAGAACGAGGTTACAATCTTAAAGAGTTACCGTGGTCTAAAACAGTATCAAATTCTTTTTTATTCAAGGAGGCTTGTATGATTTTAGTTGGAGTTGATGTCGCAAAAGATAAGCATGATTGCTATATTATGACTTCTGAAGGAGAAGTATTATTCAAATCATTTACTATTGCTAATAACATGGAAGGCTTTAATCAGCTTTATGAGAAGATATTATCTGTTATAGATAATTTCGATAATGTAAAAATAGGACTTGAAGCCACAGGACACTATTCTTACAATATCTTGGGTTATCTTCTTGATAAAGGTCTGACTCCCTATGTTATCAATCCGTTACATTCAAATCTTTATAGAAAAAGTCTAAGCCTTAGAAAGACGAAAACGGATAAAGTTGACTCCCGCATCATTGCAAGTATGTTAATGTCTGATGTGAGCTTAAAGCCCTATTCAAATACATTATACCACAATGAAGAGTTAAAATCACTAACTCGTTATCGTTTTACTAAAGTTCAAGAAAGAGCAAAACTCAAAATTTCTATATCAAGACTTGTTACAATTCTTTTCCCTGAACTTGAAAAATTGGTACCAACCTTACAAATGAACTCTATTTATGCACTTTTATATGAGTTTCCTAGTGCTCATGCGATAAGTAAAGCCCATTTAACTAGACTAACAAATTTACTTAATACAACCTCTAAAGGTCATTATACAAAAGATAAAGCTGTCTTGATTCGTGAAGCCGCAAAGAACTCCATAGGTTCGAATATGCCTGCAAAATCCTTAGAACTTAAACATACGATTAAGCTAATTAAAGAATTAACTTCTGAAATCAATGAAATTGAAGAAGAGATAAAAATTATTATGAATAAAATCAATTCTCCAATATTGACAATTCCAGGAATAGGTTTATCAACAGGAGCTCAAATATTGGCAGAAATAGGAGATTTTAAAAATTTTTCTTCTCCTGATAAGTTACTAGCTTTCGCAGGATTATCTCCATCAACCTATCAATCAGGTAATATGTATTCTTCCAATGCGAAGATGGAAAAACGAGGCTCAAAATACCTAAGGTTTGCTTTGTTTTAATGCAGCCATCTATGTAAGCTATTGGGAACCAACATTTTCTCAATATTTGAAAAAGAAACGAGTAGAAGGCAAACATTATTATGTAGCAATATCTCATGTAGTAAAAAAATTAGTTAGACTTATTTTTCACTTAGAAAAAACAAATGAAAGATACAGTACAGTAGTCTAATTGTTCATAAATTTTAATACTGTCAAAAGGTTCTAACTAAACCTTCATTTTGTGATGTAAATTTCTAAATTAACAAATTTAAATTAAATTTTTTTATTTTTGATTTGACATTTAATAGTTAGTCTTATGTGCTAAGTATAACTCTTTTTTCATTTTATTTGTATATATAAAATATCATTTTTATTGTTTTAGAACAATCATTATTAAACTAATTTGTAAACTTTTTTACTAATTAAAGTTATTTCTCATTTCTATTAGTAAACTAAAAAAGGGGCTGTTACAAACACAGCCCCTTTTTTTCTACTTTCTTGTATTTTCTTTAAAAATTCTCATAATATTTGTAGCAGTAAATATTCCTACTGCCATAGCGCCAGCTATAATAAAAGTACTTATTCCTTTCTCAAGTGCAAGAGGATAATTTTTATTAATAAGATTATACATCATATAATAAATTCCACCTCCAGGTGCAAGAGGTATTAAAGCTGCTATTAATATAGTTGTTACTGGTGTTTTTAATTTTCTAGCAACTATCTCTGAATAAAGAGAAAGACATAACGTTGCTATAAAGTAATTTGGTCCATCTGTCAAATTATAATTTTTTCCTAAAAGATATACAACCCAACTTATTCCACCTGCTATCCCTGTGTGAAAAAGATTTCTATTTTTAATATTAAACATTATTCCAAAACCAATAGTAGTTATTATAGCTGCTATTATCTGCACTATCCAATTATTAAAATATATATCTATCATATTGTACCTCCTAATCTTAAGAAAATATTTAATGCTACTCCAGAACCTACAGCAATAGAAGTTCCTATCATAGCAACTTCCATAAGTCTAGACATACCTGTAACTAAATCTCCAGCAAAAATATCTCTCATAGAATTAATAAATGCAACTCCTGGTACTAATATCATTAATGTTGATATAATTGTAATTGATGCCCCTACAGTAAGTCCTGTATAATGAAAAAAACAGGCTACCACTGTAGCTATAAATCCACAAAGTAAATTAGTAAAAAAAGTTCCTAAATTAAGTTTATCTGAAATTTTTGAGAATATTGCTATAGCTAATCCAGATAAAAAAGAAGCTAAAAAATCATTTATATTTCCTAAAAAAAGTATGGAAAAAAATGAAGCCCCTATACAATTTCCTGCAATGTTTACTAAAAAAGAATATGGTTTTTCCTTAGTTATATTTTCTAGTTCTTTTTCTAGATTCTCAATATCATAATTTCCAATATTTTTTATTAGTGTAGAGACTTTATATACCTTATCAAGATTAGTATTTCTTGATTTTACTCTTCTCACTAAAGAAATAATTTCGCCATTTAAATTTTCAAAAGTTATAATTATACAAGTAAGAGTAGCAAAACATTGAGGATAAAATCCAAAATATTCAGCTACTGCACATACACTATTTTCAACCCTATATACTTCTGAACCATTTTCTAAAAGTGCTTCTCCTACATCTCCAGCAAGATTTAACACCCTATATTCAAATTTTTTATCCATACTCAACTCCTAAATTTATAATCTATTCAATAAATTATATCACGGGATATTAATACTGAAAAGAAAATTTAATAAATATGTTTAAATATAATTAACATCTTTTTTATTATTTTTTTCTAAAATATCCTTTTGATAATTTTTAGATATTCTCATCATATTTTCAATAAAATCCAAATAATATTTTTCTAATTCTTTATTTACTAAAATTTTACAATTTCTCTCTATTACTTCTTTTTCTCTTCCAGCATCTAAAATTTGTAAATTATTTTCCATTTTATAAATAATTACATCTTCCATTTGCTTCATTCTCTCTTCAAAAAGCTTAGTTATCTCTTTATCTATTCTATTTATCTCTTTTCTTGCATTTTCTAATTTATTCATACAATTACCTCTTTTAAAAAATTTTAAAAACTACACCCTCAATTTTTAAATTTTAGGTGTAGTTTTCTTTTAATCTCTTAATTTTTTGTTTTACATTCTTTCTAATGTTTTAATTCCAAGTAAATCCAATCCATCTTTTATAGTATCTCCAGCTACTTTAGCAAGTAATCCTCTTGAGAATAAAATCTCATCTTCCTGATTAAGTATTGGACAACTATTGTAGAAGCTATTAAACTTCTTAGCTAATTCAAATAGATAATCAGCTATTACATTTGGCTTAAATGTTTCAGAAGCTTTTATTACTGCCATAGGGAAGGCAGCTATATGATTAGCTAAAGCTCTTTCTTGAGGAGTTTTTACTAATATAGTTTTAGTAAAATCTATTCCTTTACCTTCCGATTCTGCCTTTCTTAAAATAGATTGAATTCTAGCATATGAGTATTGAAGATATGGAGCAGTATTTCCTTCAAAACTTAAAATTTTATCCCATTCAAATATTATTGGACTTTGTCTATTTTGAGATAGATCAGCATATTTTATAGCTCCTACTCCAACTATTTCAGCTATATTATCTTTTTCTTCAAATGATAAATCTGGGTTTTTCTCATTTACTATATCATAAGCTCTCTTTTTACCCTCATCCATTAGTTGCTCAAGTCTAATTACATTTCCTTTTCTTGTAGAGAATACTCCATCAGCAAATCTCATTATTCCAAACCAGATATGATGTTTAGGAACATTCCATCCTAACATATCTGTTATTTTAAAGAATTGTTTAAAGTGGTCTTGTTGTCTCTCATCTGTTAAATATATTATTTTATTAATATTATAGTTATCTTTTCTAAATTTTACAGTAGCTATATCAGATGTAGAATATAGGAAAGCACCATCTTTCTTTTGTACTATACATGGGAATAGGTTATCTTCCTCTGGGAAGAATACTACTTTAGCTCCATCATCTTCTACTGCTATTTTCTTTTCTACTAATTCTTCAATTACACCTTGCATCATATCATGATAGAATGACTCTCCATAATAAGTATCAAAATGAACATCTAATCTTCCATAAAGCTTTGCATACTCATCTAATGATACTTTTATAAATTCTTTCCAAAGAGCAAAGTTTTCTTCATCTCCGTCTTGTAACTTTTTAAGTTCAAGTCTAGCTTCTTCTTCAAGCTCCGGATGTTCCTCAGATTGCTTTGTAAACTCTACATATACTCTTTCAAGCTCTTCTATAGCATTAGTTTCATAAGCTTCTCTATCTAACCATCTTCTATATCCTATAATAAGCTTTCCAAACTGAGTTCCCCAATCTCCTATATGATTATCAGCTACAACATGATAACCTAAATATCTATAAATTCTTGCTATTGAGTCACCAATTATTGTTGAACGTAAATGTCCTATATGCATTCTTTTAGCTATATTAGGAGAAGAGAAATCTATTACTACATCTCCCTCTCTATTTAAGAAAGAAAAATCATAATTTTCTTCTCTAGATTTTTTTAATAGCTCTCCTAAGTATTCACTTTTTAAAAATATATTTATAAATCCTGGTCCAGCTATCTCTAATTTTTCTATTACACTATTCTCTACTAAATTATCTACTATTTCTTGAGCTATTGCTCTTGGATTATTTCCTATTATTTTAGAGTTCATCATAGCAAAGTTAGTTTGAAAATCTCCAAATTTTTCATTTGTAGCTACTGATATCTCTATTTTTTTTAATTCTTTATCTCCATATAATTTTTGTACTGTTTCTTCAAAAATTCTAGCTATCTCTTTATCTATAATATGCATCTCTTCACCTTCTTTTTCAACATATTTTGTGACATTTTCCTTAAAAATAAAAAAAAGGGACAAAGTCCCAAAAGAAAAGCTCCAACCTACCGTCTTCAATACAGTTTTAGTCGCCAAAACCATAAGTGGTAGTCAGTTACTAACAGCATACAGAGTCCGTAATCAACTTAAGCTCTAAGCTATTCGTGACTTTGCTGAGCTACTGAAAGCAGCGCCAACCCCGTGACGACATTAGGCCCAAAACCTCAAGAAATAACGAGTAGGTCAGAAATCTATTCTTATTAAGGAAATTATATCACTTATTTATAAATTTTTCAAGTATTAAAATTTTTTTCTTTTTTATTACTTTTCTATTTTTTCTTCTTCTTTATAAGTTACAGCAATATTTAGCTCATCTAATTGCTCTTTGTCAACAAAATTTGGTGCTTCTGACATTAAACATTGCCCTTTATTTGTTTTAGGGAAAGGAATGACCTCTCTTATAGAAGCTTCTTTTAACATTACCATTAGCCATCTGTCTATTCCAAAAGCAAGTCCTCCATGAGGTGGTGCTCCATATTTGAAAGCATCTACAAAGAATCCAAACTTCTCTCTAGCTTCTTCATAAGATAATCCTAATCTTTCAAACACTTTGTTTTGGATTTCAGGATTAAATATTCTTATAGAACCTCCTCCTATTTCAAATCCGTTTAATACCATATCATAAGTGTTAGTTCTAATACCTTCAGTTTGTCCACCTAAGAAAGATTCCATATCTTCTGCTTTGATAGAAGTGAATGGATGGTGCTCAGCTTTGTATCTTCCCTCTTCTTCATCATAAGTAAACATTGGGAAATCTACTACCCATAGGAATTTAAACTCATCATTATTAATTAAATCTAACTCTTTTCCTATTCTAAGTCTCATAGCTCCTAAAGCTCCATATACTACTTTTGCTTTATCAGCTATTATTAAAATTACATCTCCTGGATTTGCTTCAGCCTTAGCTATGATAGCTTTCATTTCCTCTTCTGAGAAAAATTTAGCTATTGGAGAAGTTATAGCTCCATCTTCAGCTATTTTTATGTATGCCATTCCCTTTGCACCAAAATATCTTTTAGCATGCTCTTCATACTCTCCAAGAACTTTTCTTGAGAATTTTTCAAAAGCTTTTGGAGCTGTTATACACTTTATAATTCCACCATTGTCAGCTACATCTTTAAATGCTTTGAATCCACAATTTTTAGCTATCTCTGTTAAATCTTTTAGCTCCACTCCAAATCTTACATCTGGTTTGTCAGAACCAAATCTTGCCATAGCTTCAGCATAAGGCATTCTTGGGAATTTATAATCAGCAACTTCTCCTGTTATTGCTGTAAATACATTCTTAGCTAATCCCTCTATTGTATTCATTACATCATCCATCTCAACAAATGACATCTCTACGTCTAATTGAGTGAATTCAAATTGTCTATCTGCTCTTAAGTCCTCATCTCTAAAACATTTAGCTATTTGGAAATATCTCTCTACTCCAGCTATCATTAAAAGTTGTTTAAATAATTGTGGAGATTGAGGTAATGCATAAAAAGTTCCTGGATTGATTCTACAAGGTACTAAAAAGTCTCTTGCTCCTTCTGGAGTAGATTTATTTAATAATGGAGTATCCACATCGATAAATCCCTCTTTATCCATATAATTTCTAATAGCCATTATCATCTTATGTCTCATTCTAAGATTATTTAACATCTTAGGTCTTCTGATATCTAAATATCTATATTTTAATCTGATATTTTCATTTAAATTATCCTCTGTTCCAGTTATTTGGAATGGTAATACATCACAGTTATTTAAGATAGTTAGTTCAGTAGCAAATACTTCTATCTCTCCAGTTGGGATATTCATATTTTTACTATGTCTTTCTCTTACAGTTCCTACTACTCTTATAACTGCTTCATTTCTTAATTTTTGAGCTTGTTCTACAACATCCTTTGGAGCTACATCTATATCAAAAACTACTTGAGTTTTTCCCTCTCTATCTCTTAAATCGACGAAAGTTAGTCCTCCTAAGTCTCTAGTTGTATCTACCCAACCAGATAGTGTAACTGTCTGTCCGATATTTTCTTTTCTTAATTCACCAAGATTATGAGTCCTGTAAATCATTCTTACCCTCTCCTTAATATACTTGAAAACTAAGAATTATTCTAGATTACATAACTCTTAAGTTTCCATACTCTAATTACAATATAATTATTATTTACTTTTTAATTATCTCAATAGCTTTTTCTAAGCTCATCTCTTCCTGTGTTCTAGCACTAAAATCTTTTAGCACCACAACATCTTTATTCATCTCATCTTCTCCAACAATTATACAGTATTTTACTGCTAATTTGTCAGCTTTTTTCATATGAGATTTCATTCCTTTAGAATTAAAATCAACAAAAGTTTTTATTCCATTATCTCTTAAAATTTTAGCTATTTTTAATCCAAACTCTTGAGTATTTTCTCCTAACCAAGCTACATATACATCTGGATTATTTTTAGGATAATCTTCAAGAAGCATCATCATTCTCTCTACTCCAGCAGCAAATCCTACAGCTGGTATATCCTTATCTCCTAACTGCTTTAATAGGTTGTCATATCTTCCACCACCTAATACAGTTCCTTGAGCTCCTAATTTATTAGTTACTATCTCATAAACAGTACTTGAATAGTAGTCAAGTCCTCTTACAAGTCTTGAATCTTCTACATATTTCACTCCAAAAATATCTAAATATTTTTTTACTGTTTCATAATGAGCTCTTTCCTCTTCATTTAATGAATCTATTATACTAGGAGCATCTTTAGTAAGCTCTTTACACTTGTCAACTTTACAATCTAGAACTCTTAAAGGATTTTTCTCCATTCTCATTCTACAATCTTCACAAAGCTCTTCTTTCATTGGCTCTAAGAAATTTAATAGCATCTCTCTATACTTAGTACGAGAAGCATTAGTTCCTACAGAGTTAATGTGCACCTCTAAATCTGTAATTCCTAATTTTTCTAATAGAGAGTAACTCATAGCAATAACTTCAGCATCTAATATAGGTGAGCTTTCTCCTAAAACCTCTACTCCTATTTGGTTAAACTCTCTTTGTCTTCCTGCTTGAGGTCTCTCATATCTAAACATTGAACCATTATAGTAATATTTAGTAACATCTTCTTTTCCATAGATAGCATTCTCTAGATACGATCTTACAACAGAAGCTGTATTTTCAGGTCTTAAAGTTAAGCTTCTATCTCCTCTATCCTTAAAAGTATACATCTCTTTCTCTACTACATCTGTTCCCTCTCCAATTCCTCTTTTGAATAAATCAGTCTCTTCAAATATTGGAGTTTTTATAAATGTATATCCATAACTTTCAAATATCTCTTGAGCTGTCTTAGATATATATGTATATTTTACTGCATCTTCTCCAAAAATATCCTTTGTTCCTCTAGCAGCTTTTATAAGTTTCATTACTTCACCTCTTCTATTTTCCCCATAATTTTTCTAACTTTTCTTTTATGAGTTTTTCATTTTTATTATCTCCAGGAATATAATATTTCCTTTTTTTATTACTATATTTTTGTTTTACAAAATTTCCTTGATAATCATGTGGATATAAATATCCCTTTGGATTATGACAAATATTTTGTGGAACAGCTTCCATATCTCCATTTTCAATATCCTCTAAAGCTTTAGCTATTCCCATATAACAAGAATTACTCTTAGTAGAAATAGCTATATAGATTACAGCTTGAGCTAAAATTATTCTAATTTCTGGCATACCTATTCTTTCACTTGCCATCATAGCACTATTAGCTACAAGCATAGCCTCTGGATTAGCCATTCCTATATCCTCACTAGCATGTACCACAAGGCGTCTAGCTATATATCTTGGGTCCTCTCCTCCAGCAAGTAATCTCCCTAGCCAATAAAGAGCTGAGTCTGGGTCACTTCCCCTCATACTCTTTATCATAGCTGAAATTAAATTGTATTTATCTTCAGCTTTATGATATGAAGCTTGTCTTGTTCTAAAGATTTCTAATACCTCTTCTAATTTCAAATCTGTACAACTATTTTTATAGAGCTCAAGATAATTTAAAGCTATTCTACTATCCCCTTGAGATATATCTAAAATACACTCTATTATTTCATCTGATACATCTTTTAACTCTAATTTTTCTATTCCTCTTCTAACTATTTTCTCAATATCTTTCCTCTCTAAAGCTTTAAATTCAAAAATCATAACTCTTGAAAGTAAGGCATTATTAAGAGAATAATAAGGGTTTTCAGTAGTAGCTCCTATAAGAGTAATAGTTCCATTTTCACAATGAGAAAGAAGAGCGTCTTGTTGCATCTTATTAAACCTATGTATCTCATCTAAAAAAAGTATTGTCTTCTTGCCATAAAACTCTATACTCTTTTTAGCCCTCTCTACTACTTCTCTCAAGTCATTTAAAGAAGCTGTAGTGGCATTTAAAGTTTCGAAATTACTATTGATACTTTTAGAAATTATCTCTCCTAGAGAACTTTTTCCACAACCAGGTGGTCCATAAAAAATTGAATTAGAGATATTTTGTCTTTCTATAAGTTTTCTAAGTATTCCTCCCTTTCCTAAAAGTTTTTCCTGCCCTATAAAATCCTCTAAACTTTGTGGACGTAACTTCATAGCTAAAGGCTTTACTACTTCATAATTATTTCCAAATAGATTATTTGTCATTCTATCATCTACCTATAAAAAAGACGTATTGAACCCAATACGCCTTTTACTCTATTTTACTAAGTATAATAAAAGTGCACTAACGATAAATAGTGTTGCTACAACTTCAGTTGCTCTAGCTAAAGGCCCTCCATCTTTTGATATTCCAAATACAGTGTTTGATGCTCCTAATCCCATACTTGCAGATGTTCCATGGCTCCTGTCTGGTTGTATAAGCACTAATACTATCAATGAAATGGCAAAGATAAATAGTAGAACTGTAAATAAAGTTTCCATCTTATTCCTCCCACAATTTTCTATAAATAATCTATTAGATTATACCATAATCACTCAATCTCGGTCAATAAAAAAACGAGGAAAATTCCTCGTTTTTATTTTATTTAACTATTTTCTGATTCCTAATCTAGCGATTAAGCTTCTGTATCCTTCTAGGTCTTTCTTAGTTAGGTAAGCTAGTAATCTTTTTCTTTGTCCTACCATTTTTAATAATCCTAATCTTGAGTGGAAATCTTTTTTATGAGTTCTTAAGTGCTCAGTTAAGTGGTTGATTTTCTCTGTTAATAGAGCGATTTGTACTTCTGTAGAACCAGTATCTCCTTCAAATTTTCCAAACTCTTTAATTATTTCTGCTTTACTTCTCATAGCCATTTTAAGTTTCCTCCTAAATTATATATTATCTAAGCTAAGTAATACGAGGCTAACCGTAAAACTGAGCCTAAATTCTTTTGTTATTATAGCACAGATTATTGATTTTGTAAAGTATCTTCAGTAGTTTTTTCTTCTACTATCTCCTCTACTTTTTCAGAAAGGATGTCTTCTCCTTTCATTATAGCTTCAAACTCTTCTCTGTTTAAATGTTCTTTTTCTAATAGAGCTTTAGCTACAGCATCTAATCTATCATAGTATTTGGTAATAGTATCTAAAGTCTCTTTATACATAGTTCTTACTATTTTTAATATCTCTTCATCTACTTCTTTACCTGTTACATCACTATAATATTTTTGTTGGAAGTAATCTCCCTCTTTTGTATTATCTAATAATATTGGTCCAAATTTTTCATTCATACCAAATCTTGTTACAATAGCATGAGCTATTGCAGTAGCTCTCTCAATATCATTGCTTGCTCCAGTAGTAATATCTCCAAATACTATTTGCTCAGCAGCTCTTCCCCCATAAAGTATTCTCATCTCATCTAAAAATTCACTCTTAGATTTATAACTTCTATCCTCTTCTGGTAGAGCCATTGTATATCCACCAGCCATACCTCTAGGTACGATAGAAATTTTATGAACAGGATCAGTATTTGGTAGTGCATAGTGCATAACAGCATGTCCAGCCTCATGATAAGCAGTTATTTTTCTCTCTTTCTCAATAACTTTTTTAGATTTTCTTTCTGGACCTATACTTACTTTTTCTGAAGCTTCTTCTAAATCTTCCATAGTAATCTCTTCTCTATTTTCTCTAGCTGCTAATATTGCTGCCTCATTTAATAAGTTTGCTAAATCTGCTCCAACAAATCCTGGAGTTTTCTTAGCTATTACTCTTAAGTCTACATCTTTAGACAATTTTTTTCCTCTTGCATGTACCTTCAAGATAGCTTCTCTTCCATCAATATCTGGACTATCTACATAAACTTGTCTATCAAATCTTCCAGGTCTCATAAGAGCTCTATCTAAGATTTCAGGTCTGTTTGTAGCTGCTAAAACTATAATAGTTTCCTCATTTCCAAATCCATCCATCTCTACAAGAAGTTGGTTAAGAGTTTGCTCTCTCTCATCATTTCCTCCACCTTGTCCAGAACCTCTTTTTCTTCCAACAGCATCTATCTCATCTATAAAGATTATACAAGGAGCATTTTTTCTAGCCTTATTAAATAGATCTCTAACTCTTGAAGCTCCTACCCCTACGAACATCTCTACAAATTCAGAACCTGACATACTAAAGAAAGGAACTTTTGCCTCTCCAGCCACTGCCTTAGCAAGTAAAGTTTTACCTGTTCCTGGTGCTCCTAATAGAAGTACTCCCTTAGGAATTCTAGCTCCAATATTTTTAAACTTCTCTGGTTCTCTTAAAAATTTTACAACCTCTTCTAACTCTACTTTTGCCTCTGTAATTCCAGCTACATCATCAAAAGTAACCTTAGATACATCTTCTCCATTCTCTTTTGCTTTAGATTTACCCACATTAAATATTTGTGGTCCTCCACCATTTCCCTTTCCCATTTTATTCATCATAAATATCCATACACCAATTAATAGTAACATTGGGAACCACGAGATTAAAACATTTAAAAGTAGTGGCATCTGTTGTGGTGGTACAGATTTTATAGCTGCTCCATTAGCTTCAATAGTTTCAACTAATTTTACATCTCCACCTAATCTATCTGTTATCATTCTAGCACTGAATACTTCTTTTTCATCAGCAGTATATCCATAGATATACCCCTCTTTTTCATCTACCTTCTTAATTTTTCCATCTTTTACAGACTGAACAAACTCAGTATATGAAATCTCATTGCTAGGAGTTTTACCAGTATCAGATAACATAGCAGGAAGAGACATTACCAATGTTATTATAAATAGTAACATTATGAAACCTTTAAAGTTAAATTTTCCACCTAATTGTTTAAATTTATTCTCTTCATCCTTATCTTTGTTCTTATTATTTTTATTATTGTTTTGAGCCATTCCCTCTTTTAATTTATTTCTTAGCTCCTCTTTTCTCTCTTTTACCTCATCTTCAAACTCTTTTTTTCTCTCTTCTTCATCAGATTTTACTTCTGCTGACTTTTTCTCCTCTTTTTTCTCTTCAACTTGATTTTCTTTCTCTTGTTGAATATCTTTTTCTTGCTCTTCTATCTTTTGATTTTCATTTTCATCAAATAAGTTCTTATCGTTCAATTATTTTGTCCTCCTTACACTTAGCTTAATACATCTTTTTTCTGTACTATTATATTTTTCATTTCCTCTTACTCCTGCTATCCACACAATATTACCATTATGAACTATAAGAGGAATAGAATCTCTTTTTTCCTTACCTATTTTTTCATTTATAAAAATCTCTTTTAACTTTTTTTCCCCCTTCATACCTGTTGGAATGATTTTATCTCCATCTTTTCTCCCTCTTACAATAAGAGTATCTCCTAATTTAAGATTTGTATAAAAGCAGTTTTTATTCTGCTCCCCTCTTTCTACGTACTCTGCTTCTATTATATAATCTCCGTATTTAATCTTATTAGGTATTGTAAAAGTAACTTCTTCAATATTATTCTTAATGAGATTTATTTTTTGGATTTTTAATATATTATACTCTTTCTTTAAGATATATTGACTATCTAAAGAAATCTCTTGACTTCCACCTTTTTCTAATATACTCTCAATTAAAGATATTTTTTTTCTATTTACTTCCAAACCATATTTGTATAGATATTTACTTAAAATTTTTCCTCTTATACTTTTAGGAAATTTTAAAATGCTCTCTATATTTATAGTTTCGTTATAAGAAAATTGTTCTATCTCTTTTTCTATGAAGATATTTATATCTCTTATCTCTTCTATCAAAGAAAAAATCTTATCCTTAAATTTAGGATTATATCTTTTCTCTATAAATGGAATCAAATCAATTCTTATACTATTTCTAGTAAACTCATTCTCTAAATTAGTACTATCTATACAATAAGAGATATTATTCTCATCTAAATAATTTACAATCTCACTTTTATATATCTCAGATATTGGACGAATATATCTATCCCTTTTAGTAGCTATTCCCTCTAATCCAGAAAGTCCTGTTCCTCTTGTAAGTCTAAACATAAAAGTTTCTATCTGGTCATCTTTATTGTGAGCCAATGCTATCTTATTACCATTGGTTTTTTCTAAAACTTCCTTATAAAAACTATATCTTGCTTCACGTCCTGCTTCTTCTAAAGATAGTCCCTTCTCTTTCCCAAGAGAAGTAATATTTATCTTTCTAGCAAAAACTTTTAGCCCTTTTGACTTTCCATAATTTATAGAAAAATCTTCATCTCTTTGTGCTTCCTCTCCTCTTAGAAGATGATTAATATGGACTAAGACAATATCAAAATCTATCTTCTCTCTTAGTTTAAGAAGCATCTCTACTAGAAAAACAGAATCAGGTCCTCCAGAAAAACCAACAACAATTCTATCTCCATTCTCTACCAGAGATTCCTTTTTATTTCTACTTGCTACTCTTTCAAACAAACTCATAAAATCACTCTTTTCATAAAATTATAACATATATCAAAGTATTTTTCCAAAGAATTTTACTTTTCTTCCCTATTATTTTTTATTACTCTTGTAGACTTATTTCTATAATCAAAGAACACATATATATCTTCAAACTCTTTAGTGAAAATATTATAACTAAATCTTTCTAGCTCGCTATTTTTATGTCCCTCTCTAATACTTTTATAGTTGCCCTCTCTAATAATCTCATCATAGAGCTCTCCATCTTTCTCACTTTTAAACCACTCTGGATAAAATCCTGTTTTTCCTAACATTAAGTAGTCATACTTTAAATACTCTACAAATATCTCTCTGTCTTTAAAATTTTTCTCTAAATAAAATTCATATAGAAGAGTGAAAAGTGTACTCTCTTTATGACTTACTTTTAAATAACCTTTTTTATCAAAATAATCAGCAATATCCTCATAAAATGAGAAAGCACTCTCATAGTGATTCTCTATTAACCACTGTACACTCTCTGGAAATTTCTCAGAATTATAATAAAAATCTAATACTTTTTCAAGATTTTTTAATTTTACTATTTCAGCAAAACTTATAAAATCATTTGAGAAAACCTCATATGGTGGTTTAGAAAAATACTTATAATTATATTTTTCTCTCTCTTCATACATTTTTGTTCCCTTTAAAAGTTTTAAAAAACCAAGTTGTATCATCTCAGGTTTCATACTATGTACATAGTCAAAAGAGTATCTAAATTTTTCATATGTTTCATAAGGAAGTCCTGCAATTAAATCTAAATGTAGATGAATATTTCTACTTATTCTTCTTATATTATGCTCTAACCTCTCCAGATTATTTACTCTTCCTATACTTTTCATAGCTTGAACATCTATTGTCTGTACACCTATTTCAAATTGAAAATATCCCTTTGGTACAGTTTCTAAAAAATCTAAAGTTTCCTCATCAAATATATTAGCATTTATCTCAAAGTGAAAAGTAATTCCCTCTCTATAATTTTCTAATAAAAATTTCCAAATAACCATATACTTCTCTTTACTAAGATTAAATGTCCTATCTACAAATTTCAAAAGCTTTATAGGAGAATCAATAAATCTTTTTAAATCCTCTTTTGTTCTCTCAATAGAGTAATACCTTACACTTTTATCTATTGAAGACATACAGTACGAGCAGTTAAAAGGGCATCCTCTTGAAGATTCATAGTAAAATATCTTTGTTCTATCTTGTAACTCTTCCTCATCATATGGAAATGGAATTATATCTAAATTTTCTATAAGAGGTTCTATTCCATTATATTTTATCTCCTCATCCACTCTATATACTACACCTTTCACTTGTGAGATATCTTGAGTGAAAAAATTAAGTAAGATTTTTTCTCCCTCTCCTGTAAAGATATAATCTATCTCTTCATTTTCTCTCATAGTTTTTTCCCATTCATAAGATACCTCTGGTCCTCCTAGAGCTATCTTTACATTTGGAAGTATTTTCTTTAACTCTTTACTTAGAGAGAAAACATACTCTTTATTCCATATATAAGTAGAAAAAACTATCATATCTGGTTGCATTTCAAATAAATCTTTAATTATATTTATAAGTTGATTGTTAATATTAGTTTCATAAATATCTAATTTTATCTCACTATTTTTTTCTACATACTTTTTTAAATATCTTACTGCTACATTTAAATGTACATATTGACTGTTTATAGCAGTCAAAACAATTTTTTTCATCTTTTACTCCTTATTTTTTATTGTTCCTTTGAAAATTTAGATGCTCTCTATATGTTCTACTAAAAAAGTGACTTCCATCTCCTTTAGCCACAAAAAATAGATAGTCAGTGCCTGCTGGATTATATGCTGCTTCAACAGAATCAATAGCTGGATTACAGATAGGTGCTGGAGGTAACCCCTTATATTTATAAGTGTTATATGGAGAATCTACCTTCAAATCTTTATAATATATTCTTTTTTTAGCATAATCGAATACAAAGTTTACTGTTGCATCTGATGATAATGTCATTCCTTTTTTCATTCTATTATAAAATACAGATGCCATAACAGGTTTTTCACTTTTTACCATAGCCTCTCTTTCTAAAATTGAAGCCATTATTAATTTTTGATAAAACTCCTCTTTATCTGGATATTTTTCACTTGGAAACTTTTTTAAAAACTCTTTCAACATAGTATCTACTAATATTTTTTCATCATATTTTTCTGGTAAAAAATATGTTTCTGGATAAAGATATCCTTCAAAATTCCCATTAGGTGTTGGATAAGGGAAGGTTTCAGCTGCCCTATTTAACTCTGCATAAAACTCATCTCTATCTATATGACCTATTTCTTCTAAATGTTCTACTATCTGTTTTACACTAAACCCTTCTGGAATAGTAACTTTTACCATTCTTCCCTTTCCAGACTCTAATATATTTATAAGCTCTTCTAATGAATAACTTCCTTCAATATGATACTGACCAGCTTTTATTCCTCTTCCTCCATTTCTAAATCTCAAATACAATTTAAATATAAAACTATCAGAATTTGGAAGTGGTGCCAAAGACTTCATAAGAGGTTGATTTTTTTCTATTGTAAGTATTGTATTATATTTCTCTTTTCCTTTTACTTGAAAAAAAATATATACTCCCAATATTGTAAATAAAAGAATAAATATTCCTGCTATATTGTAATAAATTTTTTTCATCTTTTTCTCCTATCTAATTATTTTTCCTTAATTATTATAACATATATTCTATATTGTTAGAATAGAAAAATTATAAGTATTATGGTTAAGTTTCTTATATTTTTTAACTTTATTTTTTATATAAAATTTTTTTATTTTTTTCTTGACATATTTTTGTTATTATGATATTATAATCCTTGTGATGAGCGATGCGGGAATAGCTCAGTTGGTAGAGCGTCAGCCTTCCAAGCTGAATGTCGCGAGTTCGACCCTCGTTTCCCGCTCCATTTCATCTGGGGATATAGCTCAGTTTGGGAGAGCGACGCACTTGCACTGCGTAGGTCAGCGGTTCGATCCCGCTTATCTCCACCACGCCTAGATAGCTCAGTTGGCTAGAGCATACGGTTCATACCCGTACGGTCGATGGTTCGAATCCATTTCTAGGCACCATTTATGTTTATAGCACTCTTTCGGATGAAGGAGTGTTTTTTTTATTTCTATTAATAAATTAACTTAAAAAGAAAAAAGAGAAAATTATTCAATGAATCTTTTATCATTTTCATAAAATTCTCTTTTTTACTTTAGTTTTTAATCATTCCAAGGTTCTACTTTAGATTTTAAAACTTCTTTTGTTTCTGCGTCTATATCAAAGTCATATTCAAATCCATTGTGTAAAAATTCTACTTCATATACATATTGAATTTTCTTTCCTTTTATAATTTTATAATCATCTTCCTGTTCTAATTTAACTTTAATATATTGTACTTCTGTTGAATTAATTTCAGCTGTTTTTATAGCTATCTCTTTTGCTTCTTCTGAGCTAATCAATTTTAATCCATTTTTTGAAGCTTGATTTAAAACAAGTCTTTGTTCTATCTCTTTTGCTTGTCTTTCCTTTAAAGAATCTGCATATGTTGCTCCTCCTATCCCAAGTATAAAGGCAGATAACCCTAAACCCACTAAGAATTTTTTTCCCATATCTTTTACATTTATCTTTTTCATTTTATTTTCCTCCTTAATCTTTTTCTATCTTTATGTTTTTATTATATAGAAGAATTATGAAAGGAAGATTAAAATAAAAAATTTTTTAAAAAAAGCTGAGTAGCATTAAAAAAATGCTTTACTCAGCTCTCTTTTTTTGTATAATATAGTCGCCAAACAAAATATACAAAAGGAGATATACATGCTTTTAAAACACATATTCTCTGATATTAATATATCAAATCTTTTAACTCAGGTCAAAAAATATTTTTACTATAATCATTTTCTTTACATTGAAGAGACTATTCAAAAATTTCTTGCTTGTTCAATTGATAAAGCTTTCATTGTTTATCAATGCCCTCTGTGCGGTAGCGCTCATAAATTTAAAATTTCTTGTAAATCTAGACTTTGCCCG
>NZ_GL987994.1:49637-96327 GCF_000158195.2 Fusobacterium mortiferum ATCC 9817 | reverse complement strand
TAAAAAAAGAAACTTAAATTTATTATCTCTAAAATAAAAAAATATAAATTACAATATACTAAAACTACATTTTATCAACTAGAAATCTGGAAAACATTTGGAATAAATCCTTTCTATTGTTTTAATTGTAAAATTAAAATGAAAGTAAGAAGAATTTCATATTTTAATATATCAAAAGGCTCCATTTGTTGGAAAGAATATTGTTGGTAGCGCTGATTAAAATCAGCTTTTTTGTGTTACAAAAATATTTATTTTTTCTTATTTTATTAAACTTCTAATAGAAATATTAACTAATTCCTTATTTTTCTCTTAAAAAGTCAAATTATAATTTCCTTATATATAAAAAAAAGAGGTTGTTACAAACTTTTAAATTGTAACATCCTCTTCTTTAATTGATTCTACTCTATTCTCCTATTTTCTTAGGCTTTATCCAATCAGATTCTTTACCCATATTATAATTTCTTATAAATTCTTCTTTAAACTCTGTAAATCTATCTTCTAAAATAGCTTCTCTAGCATTTTTCATAAGTTTAATTAAGAAATATAAATTGTGATATGTAGCAAGTCTTTGCCCTAGTATCTCTTCTGCTTTAAATAGATGTCTGATATATCCTCTTTTAAAATTTCTACAAACATAGCAATCACAATCTTCATCAAGAGGTCTATCATCTTCTGAATACATAGCATTTTTTATTACTAATCTACCATACTTTGTAAATACTGTTCCATGTCTTCCTATTCTTGTAGGTTGTACACAATCCATCATATCTATTCCAGACTCTACTGCTTCTAACATATCTAGTGGCTCTCCTACTCCCATTAGATATCTTGGCTTATTCTCTGGACATTTTTCCACTATATAATCTAAGATTCTGTACATATCCTCTCTTGGCTCTCCTACTGCAAGCCCTCCAATTGCATAACCTGAGAAATGTTCATCCATTTCACTTAGCTCTCTTAAGCTCTTATCTCTTAAATCTTCATATATTCCACCTTGAACAATAGCAAATAACCCTTGCTCATCTGGTCTTTTATGAGCCTCAATACATCTTTTTGCCCATCTTGTAGTTCTTTCTATTGATGGTATCATATACTCTCTACTTGATAGTCCTGGTGGGCACTCATCAAATAACATAACAATATCTGAACCTAAATTATTTTGAATATTGATAGATTTTTCTGGAGTTAAGAAATGTTTTGAGCCATCTAAATGAGAACTAAATCTTACTCCTTCCTCTGTTATCTTTCTTAGAGCACCTAAACTAAATACTTGGAATCCTCCACTATCTGTAAGTATAGGCTTTTTCCAATTCATAAACTTATGAAGTCCACCAAATTTTGCTACTAATTCATCACTTGGTCTTAAATATAAGTGATAAGTATTCCCTAAAATTATTTGCGAACCAATAGCTTCTAGCTCCTCTGGTGTCATTGCTTTTACTGTAGCTTGTGTTCCTACTGGCATAAATACTGGTGTTTCTATTTCTCCATGAGGAGTAGTTATTTTCCCAGCTCTAGCTTTACCAGATTTCTTTTGTAACTCATAAGTTACTGGTAGTTTTTTTGTCATCTTTTCTCCTATCTATGTCCTATCTACTGATATTATTTCTTTCATTTTTAACATATTATTCAATAGATATTTATATTCATTTTTATTTGAAATTTCTATTGTTATTTGGAAATTCATATAGCTTTCTCCATTTTTATTTATCTCGTTACTATTAATTGTAACCAGATGAATTTTATGATTAGCTATCAAATTTATAATATTCATAAGTATATTTGGTTTATCATATACAAGTACATTAAAAGTAAATTTATATTTATTTTCTTTTTGCTCTACTACTTTACTATCCCATTCTACCTCTATCTCTCTAGTTGGGTCTTGAGCTATCATACTTTGAAAATTCTTACAATCTCTTCTATGCACAGTTATTCCTGTAAGTTTTGTTACATATCCTCCTATCTCATCTCCAGGAAGAGGTGTACAACATCTAGCAAATCTTATTAGAGTATTATTAACTCCATCTATTATTATTCCATAATCATTTTTACTTGAAGAGCTCTTTTCTTTGTCTTTTTTCTTTTCCATTAACTCTTCAATATTTATATTTTCTATTTTTCTATCTTTTTCTATTTTTTTTCTAAGTTTATCTATAATAATATCTATTTTACTTCTCTTTTCTCCTACATGATAGTAAAATTCATCTAAAGATGTGATATTATTTTTTTCCATATGTTTTTTGATAATTGGATCCTCTTCCATCTCTTTTAGAGTTATTCCAAGTTTTCCCAACTCTCTTTCAAGATTTTCTCTACCATTTTTTATAGTTTGGTCTCTTACTAAATCTTTTAGAACTTTTTTAATTTTACTCTTTGCTCCATGAGTTACAACTATGTCTAACCAATCTTTATTTGGTCCTTTAGAGTTCTTAGAAGTTATAATCTCAACTCTATCTCCATTTTGTAGTTTATAATCTAATGTAACTATTTTTCCATTTACCTTAGCACCTACACATTTACATCCTATCTGTGTATGAATAGCAAAAGCAAAATCAAGTGGAGTAGCCCCTTGTGGTAACTCAGTAATATCTCCCTTAGGTGAAAAAACAAATACAGTTTCATTCATTATATCCTTAGTTACACTATCTATAAACTCTTGAGCTGTTTCAGTTTCTTTTTGTAATTCTAGAATATTTCTAAGCCATCCATACACTTGATCACTTTTAGTTACCTTCGTGTGTTCTTTATAGCTCCAGTGTGCTGCTATTCCTTCTTCAGCTACCTTATCCATCTCTTCTGTTCTTATCTGTATCTCAATAAATTTTCCTTGTGGTCCAACAATAGTAGTATGAATTGATTGATAGTTATTTGATTTAGGAACAGCAATATAATCTTTAAATCTTCCTGGTACTGGTTTAAAATGGCTATGTATTACTCCTAAGGTATTATAACATTCTCCCTCAGTATCTACAATTATTCTAACTCCCATCAAATCATAAATATCATCAAACTCTTTATTTTTCTCATACATTTTTTTATAGATACTATAAAAATGTTTAAACCTTCCTTTTACACTTCCTTTTATTCCAGTTTCATGGAGCAGATTAACTATTGTTTCTATAAATCCTTGAATATATTCCTCTCTCTCTTTCTTTTTAGAGTCAATAAGAGATTTTATATTCATATACTCTTTTGGCTTTAAATAACGTAGTGCTAAATCTTCTAATTCCCATTTAATTTTAGCTATTCCTAATCTATGTGCAAGTGGAGCATAGATATCCAAAGTCTCTTGAGATATAGATATTTGTTTTTCTGGCTTCATATATTTCATAGTTCTCATATTATGAAGTCTGTCTGCTAATTTTATAATTATTACTCTCAAGTTTTGAGCCATAGCTAAAATCATTTTTCTTATATTTTCATCTTGCTTTTTAGTACCATTGGGAAGAGTTTTTAATTTAGTAACTCCATCTACTAGAGTAGCCACTGTTTCTCCAAAATTATATTTAATATCTGCTAAGGTTATCAGTGTATCTTCTACTATATCATGGAGTATCCCTGCCACTATGGTATCAGTATCCATTTTCATATCTATTAATATTTTAGTAACTTCTACTGGATGCATTATATAATCTTCTCCAGATTTTCTATATTGTCCTTCATGGCACTCTTCAGCAAAGAAAAAAGCTAGTTTAATTTTTTCAATATCTACTTTTAAATTATTCTTTTCTATCTCTTTTAATATCTCTTCCCAATAATTCATAAAATTCCTCTTTTCTATCCATAATTTTAAAGAGAGTGATAAATAAAAAAGTCTAAAACAACTTTTAAATTAGATTTTATAATCTAAATTTTTTAGAAGAAGTTGTTTTAGACTAATCCATTCACTCTCTTTTATTTTAATATTTCATCAACGTTAAAACTGGATAATCTTTTAGTTTTTCTCTTCCATTTAACTCTTCTAACTCAATTAAAAAAGCTAATCCTGCTACAACTCCACCTAATTCTTCTACTAATTTTACAGCAGCTTCCATAGTTCCACCAGTAGCTAAAAGGTCATCTACTATCAATACTCTCTGTCCAGGCTTTATAGCATCCTTATGCATACATAAAGTATTTGAACCATATTCTAAATCATAAGAATACTCTATAACCTCTCTAGGTAGTTTTTTAGGTTTTCTAACTGGAACAAATCCTATCCCCATAGCATAAGAAACAGGGCAACCAAATATAAATCCTCTTGCTTCTGGTCCAACAATTAAATCTACATTTTGCTCTTTAGCAAATTTAACTATTTCATCAGTAGCTGCTTTAAAAGCTTCTCCATCATTCATTAAAGGAGTAATATCTCTAAATAATATTCCTTCCTTTGGGAAATCTTTTACATTTGCTACATATTTTTTTAAATCCATTTCTCTTCACTCCATTTATTTTGATATTTTCCCCTCAATATCTAATAGGACATTAATCTATAAGTGTCCTCAGCTTTTTTCTTTTCTCCTATTTTTAAATATATCCCACTCAACTGAAGATATATATCATTATCATTTCCATTTATTACAATATAGTCCAATAATATATTTTGAGCTTCTTTATTCATAGAATAAACACCAGATAAATTCTGTGCATAAGCTATAATATATTCTTTGTTATCTTTAAAAAGAGAATAACTATTTTTCATAAAATAATATAATTCATCTCTCTTATCTAACTCTTTTAAAATTTCCATATATTTTATAGCTGTATCTACATCAAATTTCTCAGTATCTATTTCTTTTAATAACTCATAAGATTTTAGTTTATTATTTTTAGAATATAACATAAGAGCTCTCAATTTTAGATAATAATCATCATTTGGATTATAACTATTTTTTATTATATTATTAACTTTTGAATACTCTTTATTTTCATAATAAAGAGTAGCTAAATTTTTTATTAAACTTTCATCATTAGGAGTCTGTTTTAAAGCTTTTAACCAAAACTCTTCAGCTTTTGTGTAATCTCCAAATTGATAATAACAATAACCCATTTCCTTTAAAAGAATTACATTATTCGAATCTAATACATAAGCTTTTTGATATTCAATTATTGCTTTTTCATATTGATTTTGTTGAGAGTAATTTACTCCTCTTAAAAGAGAATACTCCATCTCTTTATTTTTTTGCACATTACTACAACTTACTAAAAATACTGATACTCCTAAAAAAAATAAAAGTCTAATCTTCAATCTTTTCTATCTCCTTTTTTTCTGGTAATATTACTCCACCAGAAATAATCAATTTTATAGCATCATCTATTTTTATATCTAATATTTTTACTTCACTCTCTGGTACTACTATAAACATTCCTGATGTTGGATTTGGAGAAGTTGGGATAAAAACATTATACACTTTTTCTTCTCTTCCAATAGCGCTACCTATTAAAAAGTTATCTTCTGAAGTTAAAAAACCTATACTATAAATTCCTTTTCTTGGATATTCAACCATCACAACTTTTTGATATGACTTCTCTCTATCAGAAACTGCAACCTCTATTATTTGACTGATTGTTGTATATACCTGTTTTATTAATGGTATTTTTATAAATAACTCCTTAGCTTTTTTTATAATTTTAGCAAAGAAAACTATTTTTAAAGTAAATCCTACCAAACAAGTTCCTATTATCATAGTAACTAATGATATAAAATACACTAATAGTTGAAAATAATAATCCATATCCCCTTCTTCTACAAATACTAGAAGAATATTTTTTATAATTATAGTAACAAAAGAGTTTCCTAATAAACTCATCATAATTCCAACTATCCAGTTAAAAATATAGACAGTCAATACAATTGGTAATAAAGCTATCAATCCTGTATAAAAGTAAGCTTTAAATTTTTTAATCATTTGAGTTATCTCCTACATTTAGTTCAATTAATACTTTAGATACTCTCATCTTATCTACTTCTAATACTTTTAATCTTACATCATTTAACATAAATTCATCTCCAACTACTGCCACTCTTCCTATTTGTGTAATAATAAGTCCTCCTAAGCTTTCGTAATCTTCAGATTCTGGTAATCCTATTGATAACTCTTTATCTAAAGTCTCTATATCTATCATTCCATCTACTTCATAAGTATTATCATCTATCTTGTGAATAAGCTCTTCCTCTTCAGTATCATATTCATCACGAATCTCTCCAGTTATCTCTTCTATTAAATCTTCTATTGTAACTAGACCTACTATCCCACCATATTCATCTAATACTAAAGCAATATGTACCTTCATACTTCTAAACTCTTGTAATATCTCTATAATTGATTTTGTTTCTGGAACAAAATACCCTGGTCTTACAAAATTTTTTACAGGTACATCTGTTTTTCCATTTTTTATAACACTTAATATATCTTTTACATATAAAACACCAATTATGTTATCTATAGTGTCCTCATACACTGGTATTCTTGAAAATCCATTTTCTATTATTTCATCCCAAACATCATCTAATGTATCCTCTCCCTCAAGAGCAAACATAGATGTTCTTGGAGTCATTACCTCTTTAGCTGTTGTTTCTCCAAAACCAACAATTGAGTGTATCATCTCTTTTTCTTCCTCTTCAATGATACCTTCAGCCTCTCCTACATTTACAAAAGAGATAATATCCTCTTCTGTTATCATAAGTCCTTCATCATGTAGTTCTATTCCCATCAATCTTCCAATAAATTTTGATATCATCATTAATATTTTTATTATTGGTTTTAGAACCCAAGCAAAATAATAAATAATGCTAACTACTACTCCTGCTATTTTTACAGACTGATTTTTAGCTATAATTTTAGGAGTAATCTCTCCAAAAATAAGAATAATTATTGTCATTCCAACAGTTGCAACCGCTACTGATGAACTTGATGTTCCTCCCATTATATTAATAGTAACAACAGTTGCTATTGACGAAGCTAGTATATTTACAATATTATTCCCTACTAAAAGTCCTGTTAACATCTCATTAGGATTTTTTAACCATTTTTTTAAAAGTTCCACTTTTTTAGCATTTTTTCCATCTTCAAACTTTTCTAGATGTATACTTCTAAATGATGTAAGTGCAGTTTCTGAAGCTGAGAAAAAACCAGATAACATAATCAATACGACTAACAACAAAATATTTTGGTACGTGTCCAATTCGTTTTTACACTCTCCTTCTCAAGATTTCTTATTTTATATAATACTATTTTACCATAGAATGATAGAAAATACAAACTACTCTATTTCGAATAGTTTATCTCCCTTTTTAACTATTTGACCATCTTCTACTAGAATTTTTACAATTTTACAATTTTTTGTGGCTTTTACTTCATTCATAAGTTTCATTGCTTCTATTATACATAGAGTATCTCCTACTGAAACATTCATTCCTGCTTCTACAAAAGCTGGATTTCCAGGTGCTGATGATTTATAAAAAGTTCCTACCATAGGGGCTAGTATACACTCTTTTTCTCCACAATCTACTATTTCCTCTTTAGTTTCTATCTCATCATTATTATTTACATATTGTTGTACTAAAGGTTGTTGAACTTGAATAGCCCCTACTTTTACTGGCTTCTCTTTTTTAAGCACTAATTTTACTCCTTCACTCTCTAGTGCCACCTCATTTAAATTGTATTTCTCTATATTTTCAGCTAACTCTCTTATAGTTTTTACATCTATTTTCATCTCTTTATGTCCTCCGTGATATTTTATATTAGTTACTTCCTATTATTCTTAAGTCTTTTACTCCATCTACTTCTGAAATTTTTTCTAACATTCCTTCTATTTTTCTTAGCATATTTTCAGTAGTTTGAATTGAAATAGTAGACTTTGCTATTCCATCTACAGCTATATTTTGTACTATTGTAAGTACATTCATATCCTCTCCAGCTATTATATTTAATATACTTGCTAATATTCTTGGCTTATCTACTAGAGACATATGAATACTAAACACCTTATCTTTTCCACTCTCAAAGAAAGGTTTTATGTAATCTTTATATTTATAATATGTACTTCTACTTATTCCAACTTTTTTTATAGCCTCATATTTTGAGATTTTTGTATGTTGTACTAAATCATTTACCTTGATTACACTTTGAATAGAATTTGGAAGTATTCTTTTATCTACTATATAATACTCTCTTTTTTCATTTTTTTTCATAATTTCTCCCTTGCTTCTATTTTATATTATTATTTTTAAAAGCTCTCATAGTATTAGCAAATAGCATAGCTACTGTCATAGGTCCAACTCCACCAGGTACAGGAGTAATATATGAAGATTTCTTACTTACATTTTCATAATCTACATCCCCAAATAACCCTTCCTCTGTTCTATTTATACCTACATCTACTATTATAGCTCCCTCTTTTACCATATCTTCAGTTAAAAATTTAGCTTGACCTATTGCCATAACTACAACATCAGCTTCACTTGTTTTCTTTTTTAAGTCTTTAGTCTTACTATTACAAACAGTAACAGTGGCTCCAGCATTTATCATAAGATTTGCCATAGGCTTTCCTACAATATTACTTCTTCCCACTACCACTACATCTTTTCCAATTAAATCTATTGAATAGGCTTTTAACATCTCCATAATTCCAGCTGGAGTACAAGGTTGCATAGAATTCTTATCTCCTAACATTAAAAGTCCTAAGTTTTCTGGTTTAAAACCATCTACATCTTTTTCTAAAGCTATCTTATCTATTACTTTTTTCTCATCTATATGCTTTGGCAATGGTAATTGTACTAAGATTCCATTTACTCTTTCATCATTATTTAAATTCTCTATTAACTCTAAAACTTTTTCTTCACTAGTATCTTCTGGTAAAAAATGTGCAAAACTTTCAAATCCTAACTCACTACATCCTTTTATTTTAGAATTCACGTAGATTTTTGAAGCTGGATTATCTCCTAATAAAACTATTGCTAGTCCTGGCACTTTACCTATTCTCTCTTTTAATTGAGAAGTTTCTTCTTTTATCTGAGCTTTTAGTTTTTGAGATAGCTCTTTTCCATCTAATCTTATCATCCTTTTATGTATTACCTCTCTTATTTTATTTTAAGATATCTCCAACTTTTAATATTCCACCATTGATTATATCAGCTCCATTTAAAAGCTTTTTATTCTCTGGTTTTACTTGAGTTAGTATTACACTTCCATTTCCAGTTTTTACTATTACTCCTTCACCTTTTTTGATATCTACTACTTCTCCACACACTCCACTCTCATAAGTTTTAAAATTTTCTTTCACTCCATAAATTTTAAAAATCTTATCTTCACAAATAGTGAAAGCACTTGGAAAAGGATTCATTCCTCTTACAAAATTAAAAATTTCTCTTTCAGTTTTACTCCAATTAATTTTACAATCATCTTTAGAAAAAGGCTTTACAAATGTGGCCTCTGAATGATTTTGAGGTATTCTTGGAGCTTCGCCTTTTTCTATAAGTCTTACTGCTTCTATTAATCCCTTTGCTCCTAACTCTTTTAACCTATCATGTAAAGTTAAGAAAGTATCTTCATCAGTTATTTTTGTTTTCACAGTAAGTATCACATCTCCTGCATCTAACTCTTCTGCTATATACATTATACTTACTCCACTTTCTTCTTCTCCATGTATAAGAGCTGCATTTATAGGAGCTGCTCCTCTATATTTTGGAAGTAAAGATGAATGTACATTTATTACTCCATATTTTGGCATCTCTATTATCTCTTTTGGTAAAATTTTCCCATAAGCTACTACTACTATTAAATCTGGATTTAATTCTTTTATTAAGTTTTTAGTTTCTTCACTTTTTAATGTATTAGGTTGATATACAGGTATATTATGCTCTAATGCATACTCTTTTACTGGAGTGAATTTTATTTTTTTCCCTCTCATATTGGGTTTATCTATCTTTGTAAAAGCTCCTACTATCTCATATTCAGAATTTAATACATCAAAAGATGGAACTGCAAACTCTGGAGTTCCCATAAATAATATTCTCATCTATTCACCTTTCCTATTGCTAATTTTTTCTACCAACTCTATGAAAGACTTTATATCATCAAACTCCTTATATACAGAAACAAATCTAACATAAGCTACTTCGTCCATTTCAAGTAATCTCTCCATTACCAACTCCCCCAATTCTCTACTACTAATTTCATTTTTAAGAGAGTTTTGTATATATTTCTCTATCTCAAGAACAAAAGTATCTAACTCTTCTCTACTTATATTTCTTTTAATGGTAGCTCTGATAAGACCATTTAAAAGTTTGTTCCTATCAAATTTTTCTCTTCTATTGTCTTTTTTTACAATATATAAAGGAGTTTCTTCTATTTTTTCATAAGTAGTAAATCTTTTTTCACACTTTATACATTCACGACGTCTTTTAATAGAGAAGCCATCCATAAAAGAACGACTGTCTACTACTTTTGTATCCTCTGAATTACAAAATGGACATCTCATATCCCTCACCTACACTGATTCTTTTTTATTTATATACTCTATTACTTCTTTAGGAGTTTTACAATCTAATAGTCCTTGCCTAAAACTCTCTTCTCTTATTAAACGTGATATTCTTGCTAAAACTTTTAAATACACTTGACTATCTTTATTTGGAGAAGCAAATACAAAAAATATATTTACATTTTCATTATCTAGAGATTTAAAATCTACTCTTTCTTTACTAATTCCAAAAGCTATTGTTAAACTTTTAGCTGCTTCTGTCTTAGCATGTGGAATAGCAACTCCTTTTCCTATTCCTGTACTTCCTAATTTTTCTCTTTCCACAAGAGATTTGTATATGTTGTTACCTTCCTTAGAAATATTAGGTGAAGCTTCCATCAACTTTGATAGTTCCAATAATACCTCATCCTTTGTCCTTGCTTTTAGATTAAGAGAAATTAATTCTTCTGACATATAATCAGTTATTTTTACTATATTAATCATTCTCTACCCCCATAACATAATTTTTTAATTTTAGTTGTACTCCTAAATGAAAATTTATATATTTTTCAAATAGAACTACTACTTCTTTAATATTTTCAAATAAATAACTACCTTCTATTATATTTCTTACTTTTCCAGTAATAAACAACTCTACGATTTCTTTCTCCTCTTGTGATACCTTATAACTATATTTTTCATTTTCTATTAAAAACTTTGATTTTTCATAGGAAAAATTATTTCCCTCTCCTATATCTATTTTTAATCCTTCATCTTTTATAAGATAGTATAAATAATATCCTAATAAAATATAATTTTTTCTTTTATCTTCACTCTCTTTTAAGTAATTAAGTGTTTTTATTGTAATATTATACAAAGATTTTTTTCTATTATTTTCTACTAAAATCTCATTTAAAATAGCAAGAATATATAAAGCAATTCCTAAATTATCTAAATCTGACTTTATCTCTAAATAAGAATCTACTTCATTAAAACTAGAAACTGTATAATTTTCTCCTTTTCTATAAAATGTAAATTTAGAAAGAGTAAGTATATCTACTGAACTTAACTCTCTTTTCTTACTTTTTCTAATTCCTTTTAAAAGAAAAACTAATTTCCCAAAATTTTCGGTAAATACACTTACATATCTATCCGCTTCTCCAAAATCTCTCTTATTTATAACTATACCATTGTCATTTATAAATTTAATCATGGAGTGACAGCTCCTCTTTATTCAATTTACTATTAATTTTATAATTTTTTATCTTTAATTCTCCTACTTTTACATTTCCATCATAAATTATAATGATCTCTGGTAAAGTATATTCTGAAAATTTCTTTAACTTTTTTAACTCTATTATTAATCCATCTTTTAGATTAATTTTTCCCTCTTTAAACTCTTTTTTCTCTTTTAAAATATAGTTAATAGCCTCTAAAGTACTATCCTCTTCTTCATTTAAAATTTCTTCACTAACTTGATCAAAAAGTGGAAGATACATAACTTTCTTTTTAGAGTCATATATATATATTTCTCCTTTATTTAATTCAGGACTCAAGATATCCTTTCTAATAAAATCTGGCTTAATATATTGTAATATATATTCACTTTTTTTTATATCTCCATTCAAAGAAAGTCTCTCTTCTATATTGATTGTCATATCCTCTATCTCTTCTATATTTTTAGCAAAAGATATAAATATTACAACTAAAAATAGAAAAAGATATTTAAATTTTACCATTTTTCTCCTCTTTTTTATCTTCTAACATCAAAATTAATACTTCTGTCATATTTAGAATATCAACATCATTTTTTACCTTTATACTTCTAAATATCTCTCCATCACTATTATCTATCTCTGATACCTTTCCTATATATAAACCTTTTGGATAAATCTCACTAATTCCAGAGGTATATACTTTTTCTCCTACAACTATACTATTTTGGAAAGTATTTGCTTCAAAATACAATGTTCCATCATCTTCATCACTACCTTTGATTATTCCTAACATTTGGCTTTCTGTCATAGCACTTACATTAAAATTTTCTGAAGTGACCATATCTACTATTGAATAATCATCATACACTCTACCTATTTTCCCTATTAGAGTTTCTCCCGATAGAACTATCATATTTTTTTTAATTCCATCTTTTTTACCCTGATTTATATAAAATCTAACATAAAGATTACTTGGATTTCTAAAATTAATTTTAGCCACTCGTAAATTAATTTTTTTCTCCTCTTTTATTCCAAGAATATCTCTTAATCTTTTATTTTCCTCTTGTAATCTTTTATTATAAGATACTAACATCTCATACTTTATATGTTCATTTTTTAACTCTCTATTCTCTTCTAAAACTCTCTGATAACTTATTACAGCTTCTTTAGTTTCCTTAACATAATTTCCAATTTGATATATTTTTCTTTGCACTGGAAAAACAATATAACTTAATAAATCAATTCCCTGATTAATAGCACCTTTGAATACTAAAAAAAGGAAGAGTAGACATAGTGAAATTATATATATTTTTCTTCTCTTAACACTATGAGAATTTTTATTTTTATGAAACATTTTATGCTATTTCCTTTAATACTTCTACAACTAATTTTGCTGTTTTTACCATATCTTCTATCTCTATATACTCTTCTTTTGTATGAACTTTTGTCATTCCTACAGCTATTGTAAGAGCCTTGTATCCTTTTTCATTATAGATATTAGAGTCACTTCCTCCACCAGTAGATTTAGTTATATACTCTACCTCAGCATTCATACAAGCTTTTTCAAAATATTTTAATATATCTTCATTTTTATCTAAATGATATCCAGAATATCCCTTTACAACATTATTTTCAAACTCTGCACCAAACTCTTTTGCTACCTCTACAAAAATATCATTTGTTTCTTTTAATAGACTATCTAATTTTTCTCCTGAGAAACTTCTTGCTTCATAGTGAAGAGTAACTTCTGGCATAACTATATTTACAGCTTCGCCACCTCTTACTACTCCAATATTAGAAGTTGTTTCACTATCTATTCTTCCTAATTTTATTTTAGTTATAGCATGTGCTGCCACTGTAAGAGCATTTATTCCATTTTCTGGAGCTATTCCTGCATGAGCAGGTTTTCCTATTATTTTCATCTCTCCTTTTGCAGAATAAGGAGTTTGAATTATTGCTATCCCTGGTTTTCCACTTGAATCTAAAATAAATGAATAATCAGGTGCATATTTTTCTATATCAAAATTTTTAGCTCCTAATAGCCCTATCTCTTCTGCTATTGAGCACACAACTATTATTTCTGGATGATCAAAGTTATTTTCTTTTATAACTCTTATAGCCTCTATTATATTAGCTATTCCAGCTTTATCATCTCCACCTAATACAGTAGTTCCATCACTTTTAATTATTCCATTTTCTATAATAGGATTTACCTTATCACAAGGTAAGACTGTATCCATATGTGCACTTAATAAAACCTTTTTCTTTCCAGGAGCTCTTAATATTCCTATTATATTTCCAGAATTTCCTCCAGTTTTTTCCCCAGCATTATCTTCTATTACCTCTAATCCAATACTTTCTAATTCTTTTTTTATATAATCAGCTACTTCTCTCTCTTTTAATGATGGTGAAGAAATTTTTGCCATATTTATAAAATTCTCTACCATTCTTTCTCTATTTATCATCTATTATCCTCCTAAATTTAATTTCATTTCTTTCTATTAATTATAATATATTTTTATCGGTTTTGTAAAGTACTACTAGTACAAAAAAATAGACAATATCCTATCTTTAGCTCTATAATTTTAACTTTTTTATATTTAGAGGCTGTGGTAAAGAATAAGTTATTTTAGAATAAAAAAAAACTCCATTTTTATGGAGTATCATATACATGTATGGTGCGAAGAGAGAGACTTGAACTCTCACGTCTGGGACACTAGATCCTAAGTCTAGCGCGTCTGCCAATTCCGCCATCCTCGCACTATTCAATTTTTAAAAAAAATGGTGCCGCTTATCGGAGTCGAACCAATCACCTACTGATTACAAGTCAGTTGCTCTACCAGATGAGCTAAAGCGGCACAATAAATATGGCGGGAGTGACGAGGGTCGAACTCGCGACCTCATGCGTGACAGGCATGCGCTCTAACCAACTGAGCTACACCCCCATAATATGGTGGTCTCAACAGGACTTGAACCTGTGACCCCCTGCTTGTAAGGCAGGTGCTCTCCCAACTGAGCTATGAGACCTTAGTGGTACCCCGTAGGGGAATCGAACCCCTGTTTCCAGAGTGAAAATCTGATGTCCTTACCACTGAACGAACGGGGCATCTTAATATGGTGCGTCATACAGGAGTTGAACCTGCGACCGCCTGATTAAGAGTCAGATGCTCTACCAACTGAGCTAATGGCGCATCTGTCTGGAGCGGGAAACGAGGGTCGAACTCGCGACATTCAGCTTGGAAGGCTGACGCTCTACCAACTGAGCTATTCCCGCAGACAAGAATTATAATATCATATTAATTATTTTTTGTCAAATATTTTTTTCATTTTTTCAAATTATTTTTTTATTATAAAAACACCCTTTAAAATTTCCCTCATTATCCATACAAATTTTAATTTTTTATTCATATATAATGGAATGATATATTGTTGTTTATCAAAAGTAATTATATCTAATACTGCCTCTAATTTTTTCCCAACTCTTCCCTCTTTTAATGCACAACTTTCTACTCTCATCAAATCTATATCTACATTCATAAATTTCATTTTTTTATTTTTAGTATCTATTTGAATTTTATAAGAAAAAGTTGTTTTTAACTGCTTTACTCCCATAAATATAAAAGCTATAGCAAAAGCAACTCTTACCATATTTCCATCTACCTTAGCCATATATAGCTGAGCCATAGCAATTATAATAAGTGGTAGTGAAACTCCTAATCCAACAACTACCTTTTTTATCTCTGGTGAAAATTTTTCTATCTCATCTATTTGAAATTTTTCTTCATCTAATTTTTTTAAAAATTCATCATAAAATAACATTAACTTAACTCCTTTTTTAGAAAAAGGAGTTATTACAACTACTCTTACTTTCTGTAATAACTCCTCTTTATTACTATTTTACTAAATGGCTTATTTTTTCATCTTTATAATCTAAGTTATGAACTGAATTAATATATCTTATTGTTTTACTTTTTCCTCTTACTACTAAAGTTTGAGTTCTAGCAATATTTCCTTTTCTTTTTATTCCCTCTAATAAATCTCCACTAGTAATTCCTGTAGCTGAGAATATTACCTCATCATCTTTTACTAAGTCATCCATCTTTAATACATCTCCAACTCTTAATCCCATCTCTTCACATCTACGTTTTTCAAAGTTAGAGATTTTATCATTTTCCAAAGTTACTCCTTTAACTTCACTTCTAAGTTTTAATCTAGCTTGCATATCTCCACCTAAAGCTCTAATTACAGCAGCAGAGATAACTCCTTCTGGAGCCCCACCTATACCATATAATATATCTGCATCTGAATCTACTATACAAGTAAGGATAGAACCAGCTACATCTCCATCTGGTAAAGCATATACTTTTATTCCTAATTTTTGTAAATCTTTTATAATTTGTGTATGTCTTGGCTTATCTAATACAACTACCATCATATCCTTTAAATCTTTATTTAATGCTTTAGCAACATTATGAATATTTTCTATAAGAGGTTTATTTAAATCAATTACCCCTTTTGCCTCCGGACCTACTATTAATTTCTCCATATACATATCTGGAGCTTTTAAGAAACTTCCCTTATTTCCAACAGCTAGAACTGTAATAGCATTTGCTTGTCCTTGAGCAGTCATTCTAGTTCCTTCTACTGGGTCTACAGCTATATCTACTGGAGAACATCCATCTAATGTTTCTCCCTCTTCTAATTCACTTTCTGGTTGATTAGCTCTTCCAACTTTCTCTCCAATATATAGCATAGGAGCTTCATCTATCTCTCCCTCTCCTATAACTATCTCTCCATCTATTGAGATTCTATTTAACATAGTTCTCATAGCATCTACTGCTGCTTGGTCAGCGGCTTCTTTATCTCCTCTTCCTACCCATTTGTGAGCGGCTAATGCAGCTGCCTCTGTAACTCTAGCAAATTCTAGTGCTAATTCTCTTTTCATCTTTTCCTCCTAATTATTAATAAATCTATAGATTTCTTCTTTTTCTTTTACCATTTGAAGTTTGTCTCTAGCAATTTTTTCTCTTTGAAAATCATCTTCAAGTTTATCTATTCGTCTATTATAATCCTCTATTTTATTTTTTGCTAGCTCTATTTTTTCCTTTATATCATTCTGCTCTCTCTGTAATTTTTCCATTTTTACATAGCTTCTATACATATAGGGTACAAAAAAGTATATGTTCAAAAGGATTATACCATATAATAAAAATTTTCCAACCCTATTTTCTATCATCATTTACACCTTACTTATTTTCTTTTAAAGTTTCTTTCTTTAACATTTGTAATTTTTTATTTATCATTCTCTTAGCCATAGGAGAAATTTTATCTACAAACAATACCGCATCTAAATGGTCAAATTCATGTTGCATAATTATTGCTAAAAATCCTTCAACCTCTTCTGAAACCTTTTCTCCCTTTTCATTTAAGTAATCAATTTTTATTTTTTCTGGTCTTTGTACTTTCTTATAAATTCCAGGAACACTTAAACATCCCTCTTCAAAATCCATAAGCTTATCTGTCATTGGAGTAATAATAGGATTAATAACCTTTCTTACAACTCCATCTCCTTGGTCACATACAAACATTCTTTTACTAATTCCTACCTGTGGAGCTGCAAGCCCTACTCCTTTAGCTTCATGCATAGTTTCTACCATATTATCAAGTATCTCAAGTATCTCATTATCAATATTTTCTACTTCTTGAGCTACCTCTCTAAGTACAGCTTCACCATACTTTTTTATTTCGTAAATCATCTATTCACCTCTATATAAATTTTTTATTTTTAAATTAAATTGATAGGATCTATATCTATCACTATTCTAATTTTATCATTTTTTTCATAATTTGTAATCTTTAATTTTAATTTCTTTTTAAAATTATTTATCTCTTTTATACTTCCTTTTATAAAAATATTATATCTATACCTATCCTTTACCTTATACACCATACTTCTCATAGGTCCATAGAGCTCTACTCCATCATATTTTATATCTCTATAAAAATCTTGTACAAAATTTTCTAAGTATTTTTCATATTTAGAAGATATTCCTATATTAATAGTCTTTGAAAATGGAGGGTATTCCAATAACTCTCTATTTCCTATCTCTTCACTATAAAATCCTTCATAGTCACTCTCTTTTACTCTTTTAAAAACTGGATGTTCACTTTGATATGTTTGAACTATAACTCTTCCTTTTTTATCCCCTCTTCCAGCTCTTCCAGCTACCTGTGTAACCAATTGAAAAGTTTTCTCTCCAGCCCTAAAATCTGGAAAATTTAATATTGTATCAGCATTGACAACTCCTACTAGAGTTACATTTGGAAAATGCAATCCCTTTGATATAAGTTGTGTCCCTACCATTATATCATATTTTTTTTCTAAAAAATCAAAATACATCTTTTCAAAAAACTCTCTATCCTTGGACATCTCAGAATCAACTCTAATGACTCTTACATCAAAATATTTTTTTATCTCCTCTTCTACCCTCTCTACTCCCTTTCCACTATGTATAAGGTTAGAACTTCCACATTTACTACAATGGCCTGTATACTTTTTTACTCTTCCACAATAATTACACTTAAGTACCCCTTGACTTGCATAGTAACTATATTTTATAGAGCAGTGAGAACACTCCTCTACATATCCACAATCTTTACATTGAATATATGTAGAATAGCCTTTTCTATTTAACAATAAAAGAACTTGCTCCCCCTTTAATAGAGTTTTTCTTATCTCTTCTAAAAGTCTCTTACTAAAATATATACTCTCTTCTCCCTTCATATCTACTATCTCTATCTCTGGAAGAAGTGCATTATTATATCTATTTTTTAATTCAACCAGTTTGAAAAGATTTTTTTGTGAAAAATAATAGGTTTCAATAGATGGGGTAGCTGAACCAAGAATGAGTTTTGCTCCTTCTAATTCTGCTCTTTTTATAGCTACCTGCTTAGCATTATATCTAGGATTATTATCCTGTTTATAAGTGGTTTCGTGCTCCTCATCTAAAAATATATATCCTAAATTCTCAACAGGAGCAAATATAGCTGAACGAACTCCCAATACAATTTTTTTCTTTCCTATATAGATATTATACCACTCTTTTGCTCTTTCACTTGCTGTAAGTTTACTGTGAAGTATAGCAATATTTTCTTTAAACTCCCCTTTAAATCTATTTATCATCTGTGGAGTAAGAGAGATTTCTGGAACTAAAAAGATACTTCCCTTTCCCTTATTAAAAGCTGACTTTATAATACTAATATATACCTCTGTTTTTCCTGAACCTGTAACTCCTTTTAAAAGATAGTTTTTTTCTATACCAGAGATTATTGTTTCCCTTGCTTTTTTTTGTTCCTCATTTAACTCCCTATCTCTACTTTCAATCTCTATCTCATCTATCTCTTCTACTTTTTCCTCTTCAGCTTTTATAAATTTTTCTAATCTTAAATCTCCAGCTTTTAAAAGCTTTTCTAACTCTTTTTTAGGGAATATTTTTTCAAGAGTCTCTTCTTTAACTTTCTCTCTTCTTTTAAAATACTCATAGATATTTTTTTCCACCAATTCTAAATCTAAAATTTTTGAATAATCTACTACTATATTTACCTTTCCATCTTTTAGAAGTAATCCAGATTTCAAAAGGGAATTTATTTTATCTAGACCAAAATTTTTACTTAGAGCTCCCTTAGTTATACTCACTCTTTTTCTAAAATACTCTCTTATCTCAGGACTGATTACTTCTGTATCTAAAAATTCCACAATATCTCTAGGAAAATAAAATTTTTCATATTTTACACTTAATCCACTTGGAATAGCTGAGGTTATAACTTGTTCATAACTGCTCATATAGTAATTTTTTATCCAGACTAAAAGTTTTATATAATTTTCCGAAAGTTTTATAGAGTTTTCCATTCTTTTTTGAATAGGTAAAACTCTATAATTTTTCTCTTCATTAGTATCTTGAGCTATTATAAGTCCTGTCCTTTGTTTTCCTCTAAAAGATATAATTACTCTATCTCCTACCTCATATTTATCTTCTCTATCTTCATATGTATATAGTTCTCTAGTATTATCCACATAAATCTTATAATATCTCATATTATCTCCTACTCTAAAACTATTCTTATCGCTTTTACATTTTGTAATGACTCTCCGGCTTTAGGATACTGCTCTTTAACTAGTCCTGTTCCTTTTACTTTTACTTCTATTCCACTATTTTTAAAAATCTGTATTACATCTTTAGGATTTAAATCTTTTAAATCTGGCATCAATACATCTTTTAATTCCTCTTTATATCCATTTTCAAAGTTTTTTACTTGAGAAAGGCTGGATATATTTTCTGATAATATATTTTTTGTTTTTGTTATTCTTTTTACAATCTCACCAAAAACTGGAGCTGCTGTTGCTCCACCATATTTTTCAAACACAGTTTCTCCCTTAGGTTTTAAAAACATTACTAAAGCAACATACTTAGGTCTCTCCACTGGAAAAAAACCAATAAATGAAGAAAGATAGTTCTCTTTTAAGTATCCTCCCTTTGTACTTAACTGAGCTGTTCCCGTTTTTCCTCCTACCTTATATCCTGAAACCTCTCCTCTTTTAGCTGTTCCATCACTAACTACTTTTTCTAACATATCTCTCATCTCATTAGAAAGCTTCTCAGAAATAACTCTTCTCACTTGAGTAGTAGGATTTCTTCTCACTACTACTCCATTTTCATCAGTTATTTTCTCTACAAGACGTGGTTCATATAAAATTCCCCCATTTATAAGAGAGGAAAAAGCTGTAATCATCTGAATTGGTGTAACAGCTATCCCCTGTCCAAAGGACATAGTACTCTTTTTTAATCCATCCCATCTTTTATAAGGTATGGTATATGGTTTTATCTCTCCAGGAAAATCTATTCCTGTCTTATCATAGAAGCCAAATTTTTTAAGATACTCTTCAAATTCCTGATTAGTAAATTTATCCCCTATCATAACCATACCAACGTTACTAGATTTTTTCAGTACCTCTTCTGTTGTTAAAACTCCTTTAGTATTTCTACTAGCTTCTTTTATAGTATGTCTATACTTTGTTATTTTTCCATCTCCTATATCAAACTTAGTATATTTACTTACAAGTCCAGCATCAAGGGCTGAAGCTACAATTATAGGCTTAAAAATAGAACCTGGTTCAAATTGATTTTGAAATATAGGATTTCTAAGTGCTCTATTTTTAAAAATAGTATAGTATGAAGTAGCTAGTACTTTTCCATTATTTGGATCCATTATTATTCCATATGCTTCTTCTGAACCAGAAGAGATAAATTTTTTTCTAACCTCATCATTTAAAATAAATTGTATATCACTATCTATTGTAGTATGAAGATTTTTACCATTTAAACTTACTTTTATATTTTCTTTTGAAAATGGCAACTTCATTCCCCTATTTTTTGTATAGATATTTTGTCTTTCCAAAATCTTCTCTTTTAAATATCTCTCATACTGTCTTTCTAAACCAAATACTCCTATTTTATAGGCATTAGAACTATTAGTATAGCCTATAAATCCAACTAAATTTTTATAAATTTCAGGCTTATAATAAGTTCTCTCTATACTTCTGTCAAACTGTACTATATTTCTTGTAATTTTATATTTTTTTACTATCTCTTGAATTTTTTCTTTTTGTTTCTCACTTAAGTTTTTAGCTATTACCTTATACTTTCTATTTTTTTCATACCCCTCTTTTATCTCCCTTAAAAGTTTCTCTTTATTTTTTCTAATATAAGGCTCATCTAATATTTTTTCTATTCCTTTTAAATTATCTTCATTATCATATATAGCACTAGGATTTATTCCCAACATATATATGTTTTTATTAAAAGCTAAACTCTTTCCATTGCTGTCAAAAATATTTCCTCTATTTCCATAACTTTTATCATTTTTTCTTATCTGTTCAATAGCTTTTTTCTCATATGTTTCATAGTTAAAAAGTTGAACTTGAGTCAATCTTACAACTATTAATAAAACTACAAACAAAATAACATTAGATGCTAAAATTGTTCTTTTATTAAAATTATTAGCTCTATGGTACTCTCTTTTTTTCATAAAAATATGTAAAAAATAAAAAAGTAACAAGACTAAAAAAATAGTTAATAGATATAATTTATAATAAACTGAAACCCCTATCCCCATTAAAGTTGAAAGTAGAGTAATTATCTTTAGGTATTTCACTTTTTTCCTCCATAGTTTTTGTTTATTTAATTATACCAAATTTTTTAAATTCTTGTTACTTTATTTTTTTATTCTATTGTTTTTTTATTTATTCAGCTCTAAGAGCATCTACTGGATTTAATTTTGCAGCTTTTTTTGCTGGAGTAACTCCAAAAATTATTCCAATTCCCATTGATACTATCAGGGATATAAGTATCGTCACTAGAGAAAAAACTGGAGTTATCTCTATAAAATATCCTATAACTACAGCTAACAAAACTCCAAAACCTATTCCTAGTACTCCTCCTATTCCAGTCAATATAATTGACTCCATTAAAAATTGTGATAAAATATCAAAATCTGTTGCACCTATAGCTTTTCTTATTCCTATCTCCTTAGTTCTTTCTACAACACTTACAAGCATTATATTCATTACTCCTATTCCTCCTACAAAAAGAGAGATTCCTGCTACAAAAGTAACAAATATATTGAGAGTAGTAAGTATGCTATCAAAAGAAGCAGCTCCATTATTTTCTACATTTATATCATACAATTCAGCTTCACTTGTTATTGTTTCTAATAGTGTTCTAGCTTCTGTCATACTAAGAGCCATATCCTCTGGTGTTTTAGATTCTAATATTATAGTAGTATATCCTGTTTGAGAACTATCATATAATTTTTCATAAGTAGGAAGAGGCATTCTTCCAAATCTAGGTACTCTTTTCCCTCCCATTACTTTTATCATCTGTTCCAATGGATTTTGATATACTCCTACTATTTTATAAGTCTGTGGATTTCCAAATCTTCCTTTAAAAATCTCTAACTTCTGTCCTAAAGCAGCTCTAGCATTTCCAAATAAATCTTTTGCTGTAATATTATCTATAGTTATTACCTTCTCACTATTTTCATATTCAAAAGGGAGTAAATTTCTTCCATAGAGTATTTTCACTCTATCTATCTCCTCATAATCTGGAGTTGTGGCATTGAACATTACCATCTGTCTTCTATTACTTTCACCTATCTTTATTCCAAAATTACTATTTATTTTAGGACTTACCGCTTTAAACTTATTACTTGCTTGTAATTTTTCAACTATATCCTCATTTAAAAGATATTTCCATCTAAAATTCTCATCAGTTTTGTCTATTGTGATATTAAATTTTCCATATCCCCCCTCTTTTAAATCTCCTGTTATACTCTCCTGTCCTCCCTTTCCAATAGATGACATAGTTATCACAGAAGAGATTCCTATTATTATTCCCAACATTGTAAGGAATGACCTCATCTTATTTCCTTTTATACTTTGAATAGCACTTTTTAAACTTTCTAAAAAATTCATCTGCTATCACCATCTCTTATTATCTCCCCATCTTTAAAGAGTAGAATTCTTCTTACATATTGAGCTACCTCTGGTTCATGGCTAACTATTATTATAGTTTTTCCTTGAGAGTTTAATTCTGTAAAAAGTTCCATTATCTCTTTTTCTGAAACACTATCCAAATTTCCAGTAGGTTCATCTGCCAAAATTATAGCTGGATTATTTACCAGTGCTCTAGCTATTGCTACCCTTTGTTTCTGTCCTCCAGATAACTCATTTGGTTTGTGATGTATTCTCTCACCTAATCCTACTTTCTCCAACATCTCTTTGGCTCTTTTTTCTCTTTCATTTTTATGTACACCTGCATATACTAATGGTAACTCTACATTTTGTAGGGCTGTCAATTTAGGGAGAAGATTAAAAGCTTGGAACACAAACCCTATCTTCAGATTTCTTATTTTAGAGATATCTTTCTCATCTATCTGAGATATTTTTATATCATCTAGTGTGTATTCCCCCTCAAACTCTCTATCTAAACAACCTAAAATATTCATCATTGTAGATTTTCCACTTCCACTACTTCCCATTATAGCTACATACTCCCCTTTTCTTATTTCAAAGTTTATATTCTTTAGAGCATGTAGCTTCATCTCACCATTTATATAATATTTATTTAGCATTTCCACTTTTAACATTTTGGCTACCTCTACCTCTCATTTGTAGTATTACTTTTTGATTATCTTGTAAACTTTCATCTGGAGTTATGAGTATAGTTTCACTTCCTGTTAATCCTTTTTTTACAATTACATTATCCCCTTCAAGATTTTCTATCTCCACTTCCTGTCTTTTTACAATTCCATCACTATTAGCTACCACTACAAAATATTTTTTATCACTTTCTAATACAGATGTTTTAGGCACAATAATCTCGCTCTCTTGTTCATCTAAATATATAGTTGCAGTTACTTTAAATCCTGGAACTATATATGGAATAACTTCATCTGGTTTTACCTCTGTCTCTAATATATTTTCTGAAGTTGTCTCTGACACCTCTGAAATCTTAGATATTTTTGTTACTTTTCCAGGAAAACTTTTTTTCTTTTCAAAAGCCTCAGGTTTTAGAAGTATTTTTTGTCCTATATACACATTTTTTACATCATACTCTGGTACTTCTAAAACTATTTTTATATCTGATAAATCTGCTATCTCCATAAGTGGAGAATCTGTATCAACTAGATAGTTCTCTTGAGCTGTAAGAGAGGTTATAGTCCCACTTACTGGACTCAATATTTTCTCAGCTGTTTTTGCTAGATCCTCTTCATACTCCTCTATATTTATCTCTACTTTTCTTATCTCCTCTTCCAACTCTTTTACACTATTAGCTGAACTTCCCCCTATTTTATATAGCTCTTTTTCAACATTGTAATCTCTTTTTAATTTAGATAGAGCTAACTTCTCTCTCTCTAAGTTTCTTTCTATATTATTTCTCTCTGTTTCATCAAAAGTCATTAAAAGTTGTCCCTTTTCTATAAAATCTCCCTCTTGAACAAATACCTCATCTACTTTTAATTTTTTATCTACAAAGACTTTTTTCGTATCATTTACTTCTACCTTACCATTTACATCTATATAGCCCTTTACATTTCCACTTCCTACCTTCATAGCACTATAGGTAGTAAGATTTTCCATTACCTTTTTACTATTACTATATCTTATAAACTCTAAACCTAACAGAATTAAAACTACTACTCCTATTCCTACAATCTTAAAATTTATCTTTTTCATTTTTCTCCCCTTATCATTATTTCATAAATATATCCATTTAGATTATTCTTAGCCTTCTCTTTAGCCACTTCATAGTTTATATATGAATTAAAATATTCCATTACCTCTACATAATCAACTTTTCCTAAAGAGTATTCCAATTTTTTTATATTATATTTAGATAACTCTAATTCAGAATTATTTTTATTTACCTCATACTCTTTTAAATAATTTTCATAATTATTGAGTATTGTTAATTTTTCTCCCTCTCTCTCATTTATTTTTTGTTGTAAGTTTATCTCTTGTTGTAGCAGGTTATCCTTTTCATTTTCTAAATCTATATTCAAATCAAATAATTTTTTAGAAAACTTTAAAACTACTCTATTCTCATCATATTTATTACTATGTTCTACCCCTAAAGTTATATCTGGCATAGTATTATCATAGTTCAAATACTTTATATTTTCCTCGATTTTTCTCTTTTGAAACTCTAATAACTCTATATCCTTTTTTCCATACTCCTCTACATAAATATCAAAATTTTTACTAGGTGGAACTATCTCCTGTAAACTGTTATCTCCTATCTCTATTCCAAAATCATAGGCAAATTTTTCTTTTAACTTTAATAAATTTCTTTTTAAAACATCAATTTCTAGTTGCATATTTTTTATACTATATTGGATACTATCTAATTCTATCTTAGCAACTGCTCCTAACTCATAGGATTTCTTCATTTTCTTTTCTTCTACACTTAGTTTTTCGATACCACTTTTCTTTATCGCTATCTCTAACTCACTATTTTTATACTCTTTATATAGATTGAGTAAATCTATTTTTTGTGTCTCTAAATTCTTTTTATAATCTATTCTATCTATCTCTTTTGTATATTCCAACTGCTTTAATTGATTTTTACTTTCTGAATAAATCAAATCTTTTAAACTTTTCTCTATTCCATATACAGCCTCATCTTCTGAGTTATAATTTTTTGTTCCTTCAAAATATATAGGTCCATACTGTACTCTACCAGTTGTTTCAAAGGCATCCTCTATATTACTATAGTTAGAGGTAGCACTTGTTTCAACTCCATTAAAATCATCTAATTTGTAATACTTCTCTTTATCACTGTTTATCTTATTTTGTATCTCATAAATTTCTCTATTGTAAGATTTTTCATCTAACTCTTTTAGCATTGTATCTAAACTTATATTTTTTCCATAACTCATTATCCCCAATAGAAAAAATAAAAAAATCCCCTTCTTCATCTTACTCCCTTCCTATAATATTTTTTTCTTTTATTATCTATTAACTTTGTGTCCTGATTATGTCAAAACATAAAGGATGTTGTAATTTAAGAAATTATAAAAATAAATCAAGACTAACTTTCGTTCAAAGAATAAAGAGCAAGTATTGCTCAGCTCACTAAAAACACAAAACTCGTTTCACTTAAACAGTTGTGTTTTTTAGCGTTTACTTTCGCTGACTTGCTCTATTTATTCTTCTCAATCTTCGTTATTCTTGATTTTTTATGTCTCTACTAATCTTCTTAAATTGAAATCAAGGTAAAGTAAAAACAAATGAAAAGGAAAAAAATTTACTGTAATGAGCATTGCGTAAGCACCAGCGATTGAAAGTAAACTTTTTTCCTTTTATATTATTGAATAATTTTATTTTCTGATTTCAATTTAAGAATTTAGACTATTCTTTTTTATCTTTAATTATGATGGTTTTCACAGTTACACTTATGTTCCTTAGAACTATGGTTATGTCCTCCACAAGAACATCCTCCAGAGCTACAACCACCATCTCCACAACTACATCCCTCTCCTTTAAAAGCTCTAACAACACTTCTTAGAGCAAAGAAAGCAATTATAGCTATGATTATTATTAAAATAATTGTTTTCATAATAGTTCTCCTTTCATTAGAGATAATTTTTCACAAAATATTAGAAGAAAAATCTTCCTATTTGGAATACTAGTGTAGATACTATATAAGGTACTACCAACATTATTCCTACAACTTTTCCTAAATATCCCCAACCAAACTCATGTTTGATAGCTCCTAATGTAGCTACACATGGAACAACTAGAAGAATAAATGTCATGAAAGAGTAAGCTCTTAATGGTGCTAACTCATCATTAGGCCATAGATTAGCAGTTGCTTGAACTATTCCTCTTCCCTCTTCCTCTATCTCATCTGCTTCTGGAGTTGTAAATAGTCCTGATACATTTAGACTTAACATTCCTGTTACAGAGTCTTTTATAGCCACCCCAAGTCCTTTTACTTGTTCAGCTAAATCTTGTCCAAAAGTTGTTTCTTCTACAACTTCTTCAGCTGCTTCTTCATCTCCATTTTCTAATGGTAATGCTTGTGCTAAGAATCCTACTACTACCTCTTTAGCTGCTATACTAGGTGGAATAGCTGCCACTGTCTCCCATCTATCTCCAAAACCAGTAGGCTTCATAATAGGTGCAAAAGTATGTCCAAATTTAGCTATATATGAAGAGTTTGAATCTCCATGATTTGGGAAATATGTAAGAGCCCATAATATCATCATAATTCCTAATATTACAGTTCCTGCTCTTTTAATATAATCAAATACTCTTAACCAAGTAGAATTCAAAATAACTTTTAAACTTGGTATTCTATAAGGAGGTAACTCTATAAGTAAAGCTCTATTTTCTGGTTTAAACCCTTTTACATTTTTTAATACAAGTCCTACTAAAATTGCTATTACTATTCCTAGTAAATAGATAGATACAACTACAAGTCCACCTTTAGCCCCAAAGAAAGCTGCTGTAAATAATCCGTATACTGGTAATCTAGCACCACAAGACATAAACGGTGTCATTGCTGCTGTCATCTTTCTAGAACTTTCATCTTCCATAGTTCTAGTAGCATATATAGCTGGTACTGTACATCCAAATCCCACTACCATAGGTACAAATGATTTTCCATTTAATCCTAACTTTCTCATAATCTTATCCATTAAGAAAGCTACTCTTGACATATATCCACTCTCTTCTAAAATTGCTAAGAAGAAATATAGGAATACCATAACAGGAACAAATGTAAGAACTCCTCCTACTCCTCCTACTATTCCATCTACAACTAAAGAGCTTAACCAATCTGGAGTTCCCTCTACTAACATACCTACATATTTTCCTACAAAGTCTGCAAAGAATCCATCTACCCAATCAATAAATGGAGCACTTCCATTGAAAACAAAAGCCATTACTCCAGCCATTATTAAGAAAAATAGTGGTAATCCCAACACTCTATTTAAAAGTAATTTATCTACTTTATCAGTAAAATCCAATCTTGATTTCATTGAAGTAGTAAATGTCTTAGCTAAAATTCCATTAACACTTCCATATCTTTGCTCTGCTAATATTGTTTCACTATCATTATCATATTTATCTTCTAGTTTTAATATTTTCTCTTCAAAACTCTTCTCTGCATCTATATTAAATCTAGTTTTTAATTTTTCAATTATATGAGTATCTCTCTCTATTAATTTTATAGCTAAAAATTCTGATGAGTATACTTTTAAAGCTTCTTCATAATTTTTATCTGACTCAATAGTTTTTACAATATCCTTTATTAATGTGCTTGTCCCTTCATCAAATGGAAAAGAAAACTTCTCTTTTTTATTTCCTTTAGCTAGCTCTAAAGCTCTATCCATAAGCTCAGTTATTCCTGTTCCTTTTAGAGCAGATACTGGTATAGCTTTCATCTCCATAAAATTTTCAAACTCTTTGATATCTAATTTATATTTTAACTTATCAAACTCATCATATAGATTTAGAGCCATAATAGTAGGTTTTTCTAGCTCTTTTATAAGAAAAGTTAAATACAAGTTTCTCTCTAAGTTTGTAGAATCTACTACGTTAATTACAACATCTGGATTCTCTTCAAGTATAAAATCTCTTGTAATTTTTTCTTCTAATGAGTATGGACTCAAACTATATACTCCAGGTAAGTCAACTAACTCTATCTCTTCACCTTTGTAAGTAAAAGTTGCTTCTTTCTTTTCCACTGTTACCCCTGGCCAGTTTCCTACTTTTAACTTTGAACCTGCAATAGCATTAATCAAAGCTGATTTTCCAACATTTGGATTTCCTGTAAATGCTAATCTTATCATAACCTTCTCTCCCTCTATAAATTATTCTTCAACTTTCTCTACTTCTATATTTTTTGCATCTTCTTTTCTTATAGCTATTCCTGTTCCCTTTACTATATACTCCTGTGGATCTCCTAATGGTGCATTTCTTTCTAGTTTAACTATTTCTCCAGCTGTAACTCCCATATCGACTAATCTCTTTTTTAGCTCCCCTATTCTTCCTATTTTGATAATTCTTGCTCTCTCCCCGTTTTTTAAATCACATAACTTCATTTGTTTTCCTCCATATATAACTTTTAAATCCTTTGATATACAAAATTTTATTTTAAATAAGAACAGCCCTTTCAGGCTGTTAATATCTTCTATATCTCTTGTAACATTATTTTATTTGCTACTCCAAAGTTTAAAGCATATTTTATCTTATCATTAACTTTTACTATGAAGCAATCTTTGCTTCCATTCATTACACGAATCTTATTTCCTACACAGAGCCCTTTATCTAAAAGACAACATTTTGACCCTCTTTGTCCCTTTATCTCTTTTATTAAAAAATCTTTATTCATTTGAGCAAAACATAAAGGTACCATATCAATCCTCTCCTTCAGAAATACTTCTTCATTCTATGTAATAATTATAAAATACAAATAAAAATTTGTCAATAGAAAACCTTTGAATATAAAAATATTATTTCAAATTTTCTTTTTATTTAATACTTTTCTTTTTTTAAATTTTCTTTTTTAAGATATTTTAATTATAGATATCAAAAAATATAAAAATCAAGAATGACTTTTATCAATCTTTGTCACTCTTGATTTTTTATATCTCTAGTAACTTTCTTAATTAGTGATACTCCACTATCTCTCCAAGTGAGATACTTTTTTGTATATCTATCACTCTTTGATTACTACTACCTTTCCATTTTAAATTCAAATCTTTTTTCTCTATGTCAAATCTTCCATCTATTAGTACATCACATAAAGAAACCAACTCAAATCTCTGTTTATCTTTCTCTAGCTGTTCCCAAGTAAATCCTGACCACATCCAAATATCTTTATCTGGAAATTGACTTTTAAATTTTTTTAAAAACTCTATGAGTGGTTCTACATTTTTACAATAGGTAGGATCTCCTCCTAATAAGGATAACCCTTTTGCTGCCTTTCCATATTTTTTAAAGTATAAAAATATCTCCTCTTCCTCTTTTTCTGTAAAAGGATTTCCATAATTAGCATCCCAAGTATCTTTATTGAAGCATCCCTTGCATCTATGAGTACAACCACTCACAAATAAACTAACCCTTATACCCTTTCCATTTATCATGTCAGAGTATTTTATTCCAGAATAATTCATATTGCATCTCCTAGTTATGTTTTACTCTACTTATTATCTCTTTTTGTTTTCCTTTATTAAATGGTCTTGCATTTGGTTGACTCAAATATCCACATACTCTTCTTATTACACTCATCTTATCATTCTCATGATTTCCACATTGTGGGCATTCAAATCCTCTCTCAGTAGCTAAAAACTCTCCTTTAAATCCACATACATGGCATTTATCAACTGGTTGATTTATTCCCATATAGTGTATTCCTATCTCTTTTGCATATCTTAATATCTCTATTATTGCTTCTAAATTATTTTTTAAAGAGTCTGTTTCTATATAACTGATATGCCCACCCTTAGAATATTGATGTCCTAAAGCCTCTAATCTCAATTTTTCAAATGGATTGATATTAATATGAGAAGATACATGGAATGAGTTATCATAATATCCTTTATCTGTAATTCCTTCTATATCTCCAAACTCCTCTCTATCTATTCTTGCAAATCTATCACAAAGTGATTCAGATGGAGTTCCATATAGTGCAAATCCTAAATTTGTTTCAGCTTTAAATTGAGCTACTTTTTCAGATATATATTTTAAGATATTAAATGTTTTTTCATAGATCTCTTCATTATAAGCAAAATCTTCTCCATAAAGAAGTTGAGATACTTCACTAAGTCCTATATATCCAATAGAAACAGTAGCATATCCTCCCCAGATTAAATCTTTTATTGTTTCTTTAGGTTGTTTCTCTGCTAATGCTCCAGATTGCCATAAAATTGGTGCCATTTCAGCTTGAGTTTTTTCTAAGTAGTGAGCTCTAAATACAGAGTTTTCTTTACACATCTCCATCACTCTATCTAGCTCTTTATAAAATCCTGCTTCATCTCCTCTATTTTTTATAGCTATTCTAGGAAGATTAATAGTTGTAGCTCCTATATTAAATCTTCCAGAGTAAATTTCCTCTCCTTTTTCATCAAACCAAGGAGATAGGAAAGCTCTACATCCCATAGGATAAACAACTGTTCCCTTTTCTAGTTGCTCTTTAGTTATAAACAAAATATCTGGATAGATAGATTTTGTCATACACTCAAATCCAAGTTGTGCTATATCCCAGTTAGGGTCTTCCTCATTCATATTTAGCCCTTCACACATAGCATATACTATCTTAGGAAATATTGCAGTCTCTTTTTTAGCTCCAAACCCTTCCATTCTAGTTCTAAATACAAACTCTTGTACAAGTCTTCCTTCCCAAGAAGTTTCTGTTCCTATACCTATTGTTGTAAAAGGTGTTTGTCCATTTACAGTTGAAAGAGAGTTTATCTCATATTCCAATCCTTGCATAGCTTGTTTTACAGACTCTCTTGTTAAATCACAACTATACTCATATGCCAATGGATATTTTTCCTTTAACTCCATATTAGAGTACTCTATATTTCCTCTATCTATTATCTCTTTTATCGTAGCTTCATCTACTCTTTCTACATATTTTAAACCTTTAGTAAAATGCTTTTTAAAACTTTTTTTAATATATGGAACTAAAGCTCTATCTAAATATGGAATAGAACATCCTCCATATGTATTAGATGAAACAGAAGCTATAATCTGTACTATATGTCCTACTGCTACATCTACAGAATTTGGTTCTAACATCTTTGCATTTCCTATGTTACAACCACCTTTTAACATTCTCTCTATATGTACTAATTCACAGTTAGTCTCTTTAAATAGAAGATAATCCAAATCGTGAATATGAATCTCTCCTGTTTCATGAGCTTTCTTTAAGTGCTTAGGTAAAATTTTATTTAAGTAGTAATCCTTTGAAGATATTCCTGCTAATAAATCTCTTTGTACTGATATTGTTTTAGCATCTTTATTAGCATTTTCACTTAATATATCTTCATTAGAAGCATCTACTAGTTCAGCTATATTTTTATAGATTCCTTTTTCCTTATTTCTTATCTCAGTTTTAATTGCTCTATAACTTTGATAAGCTATTGCTATATCTTTTTCACTAGAAGCCATAAGTTTTTTTACAACTATATCTTGTATATCCTCTACGTGCATTCTTTTATTATCCATGTTTTCTATCTGTGTTGTTATTTTTTCAACAAGTTCGTTATTTACAGTTCCAGAACTTTGCTTGAAAGCCATTGTCATAGCTCTTACTATTCTATCTCTATCAAACTCTACAATAGCCCCATCTCTTTTTATAACTTCTTTCATCTATATCAACCTCACTCATTTTTTTACCTAAACTATTATACAACCTTTTAAGTAAAAAGAAAAATATATACAATATATAGTGGTAAACAAAAAAAATCCTAACACTATATAGTGCTAAGACTTCTTTTTCCTCTTATTTTTGATTTGAGAGCCTCAGAAATTTTTTTTATCCTTTGTCAAATATAAGATATATATAATAGAAGATTTTTTCTCAAATTTTTTATAAAAATTTAATAATTTTTTCAATAAATTGTCTTTTTCATTAAAAAATTAATCTTTATATAATTCAAGTATCTCTAAATACTCTTTTCTTATCTCTTCACGTAACTGCTTTGGTTCTAAAATCTCTGCCTCTTTAGAAAACTGTCTAAAATAGAGTTTAGCATTTTCATTAGCTACCTCAAAATAACAGATATGTCCCTCTTTCTTTACAAGTTTTGGACGATAGTTAGTCAAACTTTTTAAAAGGCTTTCTCCCTCTTCTGTAAGCCTTACTTTAACAATATTTCCATTTCCTAAGAAAGGGTCAAAGTTTTTTCTCATATTCTCTATATATTTTTTATCCTTACCTTTTATCTTTTCTTCTAAAATAGAAACTATTTCCAACTCTTTTAATTTAAAGTTAGCATACTCTTTTTTTTCCTCATCGTAGCAAAAGAGAAAGTTTTCATCTCCTCTTTCCTCTCTTTTAATAAAGTACGGCTCTACACTAAAAACTCTCTTTAAATATTTTATCTTTATTTTCTTTTTTTCTTTAATCGCTTCTAATATAGCTTTTACTCTGTCTTCAAATATAAAAAGCTCCCTTTGATATTTAAATTTTGAAGTATATAGTTCAAATAGCTCTCTAAAATATTCAGCCTCTATATCTACTTCATTAGCTTTTAAAACATCATAGTATATCTCCCTATTTGAAACATTTAAATCAAATTGTATAATCTTTTTCAGAGGACGCCCTTGAGTTTCAAGAAGTTTCTCTACTTCCATTTTTTTATTATATTTAAATCTTTCTAGAATATAATTACATAGTTTATTATTATTGATACCAAATTCCTCTGTATCATTTTTCATAAGACGCCATATATCCTCTGGAACAGTTACCCTTATCTTCTTCATAGTTTTTCCCCCATTCCAATACTATTTTTCTATTATATCATAATTTTCACAAATAAAAAAGATTGAATTAATAGAAATCTAGTTTCTAATTTTAATTCAATCTTCCTTTGTAATATTTTCCTAAGTTAATATTACATCTATTTTAATGTTTTATATAGCTATGCTGAGAAAAGTTCACTATCTTTTAGATAGGCTTCTCTATTATTAAAGATTTTTAAAAGTTTCTCAGGAGTAAGTTTTTTCTTCTCCTCTCCTTTGATATCAATGATTACCTCTCCATTGTGTAACATTATAAGTCTATTTCCATAGTTTATAGCATCTTGTAAATTATGAGTTATCATAAGTGTAGAGATTTGATTTTTTTCTACTATCTCTTTTGTCTTATCCATTATAATTTTAGAAGTCTTAGGGTCAAGAGCTGCTGTATGCTCATCTAATAGTAGTATCTCTGGTTTATTAAGAGTAGCCATTATAAGAGCAAGACATTGTCTTTGTCCACCAGATAGAGAACCTACCTCTGTATCCATTTGATTTTCTATTCCTAAATCAAGCTCTTTTAAAAGCTCTCTATAATACTCTTTTCTCTTTTTATTAAGTCCCATAGTAAATCCAAATCTTTTTCCTTTATTATCTGCCATAGAAAGATTTTCAAATACTGTCATTGATGGAGCTGTTCCCATAGATGGATTTTGATAAACTTTAGAGATGAAACTTCCTCTTTTATATTTAGGTAGTTTTGTAATATCTCTACCATCTATATCAATACTTCCACTATCTACTACTACATTTCCAGTTATTGTATCTAGAAGAGTTGATTTTCCTGCTCCATTACTTCCTATTATAGAGATAAAATCTCCTTTCTCCACTTGAAGATTTAAACCTCTAAATACTTTTTTCACTGTCCCTAATTCAGTAACAAAGCTTTTTTCAATAGAATTTATATTAAGCATTTACAACTCCTCCTTTTTTCAATGATTCTTTTTTTAGTTTTAAATATATAATAATTACTACTAATATAGATGTTATAAGTTTTAAATCACTAGCATTCATTCCCAATTTTAATGATAGAGCTATTATTGCTCTATATATTACAGTTCCTATTATTACCATTGTAGTAGCTTTTATAATTTTTTTCTTTCCTATTACTGCCTCTCCTATTATTATAGAAGCAAGACCTGTAATGATAGTTCCTGTTCCCATTCCCACATCAGCAAATCCTTGATATTGAGCAAGTATTCCACCAGAAAGAGCTACTAAACTATTAGCTATCATAAGTCCATAAAGTTTTAATTTGTTTCCATCAAGCCCTAGAGCTGTTACTAAGCTCTCATTATCTCCTAAAGCTTTTAGTACAAATCCAAATTTTGTTTTAAGTAAAAAATCTATTGCTAATTTTACTATTAGTAGAAAAATAACTACAACTACTATTGCTGATACAGTTCCATTGAATAGATGTTTTGACATAAATAGTGGTATATTTGATTTTCCCATTATTCTTAAATTTACACTGTATAATCCTGTCATTACTATAATTCCAGCAAGTAGATTAGTCACTTTTAATTTTACATGAATCATACCTGTTATAAGTCCAGCTACTGCTCCAGCTAACATAGCTACAACTAAAGCTATTAATGGATTTACTCCTTTTACTATAAGTGCAGCACTTACAGCTGCCCCTAATGGAAAACTTCCATCTACTGTCATATCTGGGAAATCCAATATCTTATATGATATATAGACTCCTAATACCATTATTGCAAATATAAAACTCTGTTCAATAGTTCCTAATAACATCTCTCTTACCTCTCTTAATACAACTTAGCTCCCTCTAAAGCTCCTAAATCTATTCCATATTTCTCTGCTGCTTTTTTATTTACTATAAGTTGAGTATTTTTTAAAGTTTCAACTGGCATATTTTTTGGCTCCTCTCCTTTTAAAACTCTTATTGCCATCTCTCCAGTTTGATATCCTAATTTTTCATAATCAATAGTGTCAGTTATTAAAGCACCTTGTGCCACTTGGTCTTCAATACAACCAACTACTGGTACATTTTTTCTATTAGCTTTATCTAATACAAGTGGTGTAGCTGAAACTACTAAGTTATCTGTTGGTGTGTATAGCACATCTACCTTATCAAGTAATGAGTCAAGCCCCATAGCCATATCATTTACATTTGTTACTCCTGTTTCTATTATTTCTAATCCAAGCTTTTTGCTTTCCTCTTTAGCACTTGCTACTTGTACTTGAGAGTTTTGTTCACTTGTGTTATAGATTATTCCAACTTTTTTAGCCTTTGGTAATATCTTAGTGATAGTTTCTAATTGTTTGTATATTGATGTAGCATCACTTGTTCCTGTAATATTATCTCCTACAAGTCCAGCTGCCTTTACATCTGTTACTGCTGTAATAACTATTGGTATCTTTTTAGTTACATTATAAGCTGCTTGAGCACTTGGTGTAGATATAGCATAGATTAAATCCTTTTTACCTTGTGCAAATGAATTAGCTATCATCTGTGCTGTTCCAAAATCTCCTTGAGCATTTTGATAATCTATTTTTACATCTCCATATCCATTATCCTTTAGAGCTTTTTCAAATCCTACTCTTGCAGAGTCTAAAGCTGGATGCTCCATTATCTGTGTAACTCCTATTTCTATATTTTTAGGTTCTTTTATCTCTTTTCCCATAACCATTGTTGAAAGTAATAATAATGCCATTGCTAGTTTTTTCATTTTGATCCCCCCTGATGTCTTATTTATAGATTTATAATACTACTAAAATCTTTTTTTGTGTAGATAACAATTATTTTTATTATTTGTTCCTCACTGAAAATAAAACCCCTTAATTTTTCTACATTTTTTAATAAATAAGTTTTAATTTTTTGTTCGTAGTTATCTTATTAAAATTCGATTTTACTCCATTTCTCTCTATATAATTTTATTTTTTTAAGATTTTCTTTACAAAATTTATTTTTTTAGTATAATACTCTTAGCTAAAAAAGGAGTTGAATTGATGATAGAACACATTAACTTATTTACTGGAGAGATTTTAAGAAAAATTTTAGAAAAACAGCTTTTACTTAATTTTTTTGTAGATTTTATTATTTTTATAATAAAACTAATTGCTTGTATTTTAGTCTATTATATTGCCACTAGGATTATAAAAAAATTATCTCCTTTACTTTCTAAAAATAAAGAGGAACTTATTAGAAATCAATCTTTAAAAAGTTTCATCAAATCTATTTTAAATATTGGTATACATCTTTTTCTAATTACAATCTGTCTTTTAATATTAGGAATAAAGGGAAGTAGCTTAGCAGCACTTTTTGGTACTTTAGGAATAGGTATAGGATTAGCCTTAAAAGATAATCTTTCTAATCTAGCAGCTGGAATAATCATTCTTATATTTAAGGCTTATAAAGTTGGAGATGAAGTTAATATCAATGGAGAGATAGGGTTTATATATGAGATTGATGTATTCTCCACATCAATTAGAACCTATAACAGCGATTTAATTATAGTTCCTAATGGAGTAATAATATCTGATAAAATTATTAACTATACTAAAATACCAATTAGAAGATTAAAATTTGTTATTAGAGTATCTTATGACTGCAATATAAAAGCAGCAAGAGAAGCTTTAGAAAAACTTCTTAGAGATAATCCTCTTGTAATAAATGACCCACCTATATTCTCTCATGTGGAGTCATATGAAGAGGGATTTATTAATATTGCTCTAAAAGGTTGGACTAAAAATGAAAATTATTGGCAAGTTTATTGGGAAGTAATGAATAATTTAAAAGATTATTTAGCTGAAAATGATATTAAACTTCCTACAAATAAAATGGATATCATTATTACACAAGATTCTTCAGTTCATATCCCAAAATAATTTTTTATTTAAATATTAAAAGAGGCTATTGCAAATTCTTAAATTACAACAGCCTCTTTTATTAATTTTTTCTTAATCTTCCCAACACTCTACATTTTTTAAACCAGGAATAGAAGATTTTCTAAATTTCGGATCTAATCCTTGAGCTTTTTGAGCTCTATAATCTTTTAAAGCTTCTATTGAAATTTTACCTAAAAGTCCAATAGCTATCAAGTTGATTACAGCCATAATTCCCATAAATAGATCTGCCATATCCCAAACCACTTGAATTTTAGCTAAACTTCCAAACATTACCATTCCAACTACACATACTCTATAAGCATTAAGCCATACTTTATTTCCATTTAAAAACTCTATATTAGCTTCTCCATAGTAGTAGTTTCCAATTACAGAAGAAAAAGCAAACATAAATATACACACAGCTATAAATATTGCTCCCCAACTTCCCACTTCAGATACAAGAGCATCTTGAGTAAGTTGTATTCCATCTGAAACTCCTTTTAATCTCTCACCAGAGATAAGAATAATAAAAGCAGTAGCAGAACATATCAATAATGTATCAGTAAATACTCCTAAAGTTTGGATAAGTCCTTGTTTTACAGGGTGAGATACATTAGCAGTTGCAGCAGCATTTGGAGCACTTCCCATTCCAGCTTCGTTAGAGAAAAGCCCTCTCTTTACTCCTTGCATAATTACTGCTCCTATTCCTCCACCTACAGCTTGATTAAATCCAAAAGCTCCACTTATTATTTGAGAAAATACAGCAGGTATATGGTTGAAATTTTTTACTATTACTATTAAAGCTACTATTACATAAGCTACAGCCATTATTGGAACTATATACTCAACAAATTGAGCAATTCTCTTTACTCCACCAAAAATAATAACTGCTGTCATCACTGATAAAATAACTCCTAATATTGTTCTATCTATTGAGAAAGCTTTTTCAAAAGCTAAAGTTATTGTATTAGCTTGTACAGAGTTAAAAATAAGTCCAAAAACAATAGAGATAATTATTGAAAAAAGTACTCCCATCCATTTTTGACCAAGAGCTTTTTCCATATAGTAAGCTGGTCCTCCTCTGAAGTGGTCTCCCTCTTTCTCTTTATATATTTGAGCAAGTGTACTCTCTATAAAACTTGAACTTGCTCCAATAATTGCCATAACCCACATCCAAAATACTGCTCCAGGTCCTCCGATTGAAATAGCAATGGCTACTCCAGCTAAGTTTCCTGTTCCTACTCTTGATGCAGTTGAAATACAGAAAGCTTGGAAAGATGATATTCCATTGTGTCCCTCTTTTCCTTTTACAGCTCCCTCTCCTAATAATAAAAACATATCCTTTAACATTCTAAATTGTACAAAACCTGTTCTAGCAGTAAAATATAATCCTAATCCTACTAGCATAATAATTAATACATAAGACCATAGAAAATTATTTAGTCCATAAAAAAAATTTAGTATCAGCTCCACAAATCTCCTCCTAATAATTTTTATAAATACTTATCTCCATATATGATAAACTTTTTTACAAAATATGTCAATCATTTTTATCAATGTTTTTTCAAAATTATATATATAAATTTTATATGTTTTTATTTAGAGTAATTTTTTAATAAAAAAATAGGAGCTATCTCTTCAATAGCTCCTAATAAATCTTAAATTATTTTATTTTTGGGAAATATTTTGTATGTAATAGCTCATGTGCTTTGTGGCTTAATGGATAATCTAAGTATTTTTCATACATAGCTTTTACATATGGATTTTCATGAGATCTTCTTATCTCTAATCCTCTATCTATATTATTTAATCCTTCTGCTCTCTTCTCTAAAGTGATTTGTTTTTTCAGTGCTTTTGGTTGTCCTCCACCACCGATACATCCACCTTTACATGCCATTATCTCAATAGCATGGAAGAACTCTTCTCCAGCTCTTATCTTATCTAGCATTTTTGCTGCCTCTTCTAATCCATGAGCAACTCCAATTCTAAGTTCAATATGTCCTATTGTTAATTCAGCAACTCTGAATCCATCCCAACCTCTTAACTCATTAAACTCTATGTTATCTAAATGAGTTCCTGTAATCATCTCAACAGTTGTTCTAGTAGCAGCTTCAATAACTCCTCCTGTTCTTCCGAAGATTATTCCTGCTCCTGAATATTGTCCTAATGGATTATCAAATTCCATCTCTTCAACATTATTTAAATCTATTCCAGATTCTTTAAATATCTTAATTAACTCTCTAGTAGAGATTACATAGTCAGTATCATAGTTATCTCCTCTTGAGAACTCTGGTCTAGCTGCTTCATATTTTTTAGCAAGACAAGGCATAATAGCAACTGAAGCTATCTCTTCTCTTCTAAATCCTTGCTCTTTTGCCCAGATATCTTTCGCTATTGTAGAGAATATCTCCATAGGCGATTTAGCTGTAGATGGTACATCCATCATATCTGGATAGTTTTGCTCGATAAATTTTACCCAAGCTGGACAACAAGAAGTTAGTATTGGAAGTTTTACTGTGTCGTCCCCTTTATAGTATCTCTCTAATCTTTCTTGGAACTCTGCTGCTTCTTCCATTATTGTCATATCAGCTGCCCAAGTTGTATCAAATACATAGTCTACTCCTAATTTTTTAAGAGCTCCTACTAATTTCTTCTCAACGTTTGTTCCTGGCTCAAATCCAAAAGCCTCTCCTATAGCTACTCTTACTGCTGGAGCTACTTGTACAACAACTTTCTTTCTAGGAGTTGCTAAGTCTCTTAATAGATTTAAAGTATGGTCTCCTTCAAATATTGCTCCTACTGGACAAGCAGCAACACATTGTCCACAGTGAGTACATCTGTCAGTATCTATTGTGTGCTTCTCTTTTAGTTTTCCATCTATACATTTTACTGGACACACTCTTGCACAAGCTGTACATCCAATACATTTTTCTGTAATTCTAAATTTTAATAGATGGATACACTCTCCTGCTGGACATCTATGCTCTTCAATATGCTCCTCTATCTCATCATAGAATTGCTCTATACTTTCTAAAATTAGGTTGTGTCTTTGGTTTAATTTTGTCTTGATTATATCTGATAGATATCTTAGTAGGTAAACGTCTCTCATTGTTGCTTTACCTTTAGAGATTCTATCTAATATTCTCCAAATTCTTTCTATCTCATTTTCTACTTGGAAATATTGCTCATATTCACTATTTTTTACCTTAGCAATTAAAAACTCTACATAGAATTTAGCAAAAGTAATTATACAGTCCTCTTCTGATAAAATAATTATATTTTTTTCTACTCCTTCTGGGAAAAGAGAAAAATCTATAACTTTATCTAAGCTTCCAGCTGTTAAAAATCCTCCAAATGGAAGTCCAAATTGAGCAGCTTTAAAATTCTTTTTATTTTTAATTCCACCAACTAATCCAATTACATCTCTTAAAGTTGAATTTTCTGGAATTTCAATAGTTCCTGGGTTGTTTACCCTACCTGCTATTGTTACTAATTTTTCATTATTTTGCTCTACTACTTTCTCTTCTAAATCTTCTACTACTGAGAAAACTGAACCATATGAACTTTGAAGAATAAATCCTTTGTCTGACATCTGTCCTCCTATTAAAATTTCATTTAAAACTTACTTAATTTTTAAAACTTACTTAACTTTGTAAAATAATACTTTACTATATACTCTGTATTATTGTAACTAATATTACATAAAATTTCAAGTATTTTTTTTGTTTTTTACATATACTGAACAATAATTTTTCATAAAAATTAAAAAAAGACTCATAACAATATGAGCCAATTCTTTTTTAAAACAATGTTTGAAATAAAATTGTTAGAAAAGAAACAACTAAAATTTTTCCCATCAAAACCTTTTGATAAAGTGGCATCTTTAAAGTTAAAACATAGTGCTTTAAAGTAACATATCCCCTATATTTTTTTTGTCCATTTAAAAACATAAAAACTTCAAAAGTTATTACTAACAATATGTTAAAAATTAAAGTTCTTGCCATTTTATCCTCCTCTTATCCTCTATAATAAATAGTTAATCCCTTTAAGAAATTTCTAATATATTTATCTCCACACTCTCTATAATTCTTATGGTCCTCTTTTCTAAATACTGCACTTAATTCAGAAGAAGATAGTTCTAATCCTGCAAGTTTAAATATTTGTAACATATCATCACTTTTTAAAGAAAGTGCTATTTTTAATTTCTTTAAGATTATATTATTTATATTATTTTTAGTTATCTTTACTGGAGTATACTCTTTACCATCTTTTGGCTCTTGTTTTCCTCTTTTTAAAATAATCAATCCATCTAAAAATGCTTCTAACACTCTGTTGCTACATTTTAAGAAGTCCTCTTCTCCCTCTCTTTTTAAAAGATTTAATAATTCTTCATGAGTAATTGGATTTTCTCCATATTTAAATATATCTAGCATAGTTCTATCTTTTATATTTAAAGCGTATCTCACTCTTCTTAATATATCATTGTTTACCATTTTTCCTCCTATAATATACCTTTTTCTTAAATAATTTTACTCTATTTACTATTAATTGTCAAATAATTACTAATAGTATAAGGAAAAATAGATAACTAATATTTTGAACCAAGATTATTCTTACTCTTTCAATTAGATGTTCATCTAAATAAGCTAAGTATCTTCCATCTAGTTTTTCATCTGTAAATTTTTTTATTGCTTTTTTCATAAATTACTCCAAAAAGTTACTTTTTCTATTTTTTATTTCTAACAATAAATTAATTAGCTTGTTTTGTTCTTGTTGGCTTAACTCTTTTATATTTATTTTATCTATCTTTGTTAAAATATCTATTCTTTCTTCTTCTACAATTCCTATATAAAGATACTCATTAATCTCTGTATCTAATACCTTATGTATCTCTTTATATTCAGTTTTTGTAGAAAATCCAGAGCTTAAAAATGCATATTTTTCAGTTTTTTCATCCTTAGCAATATATACATTTTCTTCTAATTCTTCTATATTATCATAATATTTCGTTAATCTCTTCTTATCAAATAAACTATATATTGCATATTTCTTTTCCCTCTTTCTTATATATGTTTTTTCCATTCTTCCCATTATTACAATACCACTATTTCTCCATATAAAGAAATAGATGATAAGTGTTTTATGGCTTATCATCTATTCCTTTTCGAATTATTTATAATTCCCATCTAAATCCTAAATTAGCTTGCCAGTTTGTGTCTACCATAGCTTCTGTTGTTTTAGATAAATCTAAATAAAGATTTACATTTTCTGCTACTTTATAATTTCCACCTATTCCAAATTCTACCCATTCATCTTCTAAATCTACTGATGTTTTTGTTTGTCCTAATTTATTTGTATAAGTTGTATCTATATCTCCAGCAAACTCTTTAACTCCAGATATTCTTGCATATAGGTTACCTTTCTCTAGATTATATCCTATTTTTGCTCCCAATGACCCTAAAGCTGTGTATAAAGTATCTTGTTCTACTCTTACATCAGTACTTGTTGTATAGCTCTTATTTGCTACTCTTCCTAAATCCATTCTAATACTAGGCTCTATGAAGAACTTATTATCTGTAACAAATCTCTTTCCATATTCAATACCTAAAGAAACTCCATAGTTAGTGTAATCTCCTTTAGAATTATACATTCTATTTTCACTATACACATCATAATCATTGTGTAAACGACTTAATTTAGCTACAACATCAATATAGTGTCCAGAATTATTAAGCCATGATCCATATACTCCTGCTCCAATGGAATTATTTTCTCCACTTCCTAAATCATAGTCAGTATTTCCATCTGTATAGCTAAATAAATAACCTAAGAATAACTTTCCACCAGCATAATCATAAACTTTATCGTATCCAACTTGATATGTTTGATAACTATTATCATAATTGCTACCTTGTTCTATCTCTCCACCATATACTCTTGCCCATACACCAGAATTTCCTTGACTATCTCTCAACTCTCCCATTCTTTGACTAAATGAGCTAAATTCTTGTCTCCAAGTTAATAAGTTTATAGTTGCTAAGTTTCTTAATCCCATAACTGTATTACTTAGACTACCTACTCTTATATTTTCAACTTGCATTCCACCAGTTCCTTGAACTAAATCTCCAACTATAGCTCCATTCAATAGTCCTTCATCTATATTAATAGTACTATTTACCTCTCCATTCTCTATATAGATATTTCCTGCCAGTTGATTTAAAGCATCTTCTGTTTCTTGAGCATTATTTATAGCTATATTATCAGCATCTATTCCATCATATGCAAAATTTAATTTAGTATTATTATCTTTTTCTTTTATCTCTAAAGTTGTTGAAGAAAATGAATCACTAGCTTCATTATATGTAGCATCCATAATAATAGTTCCACCTGTACCAGTCATATTGTCTATATTCATACTATAGTCTCTATCTCCCTTTATATTTCCGATATTATTAATATCCCAGTTATTATTAATAATACCACCATTAAAAGTAAGATAATTTACAAAGCTTCCCTCTTCAGTAGTGCTCCATGTTGCTCCATTACTTAATCCTAATCTCATTCCATCTACTGTTCCTGAATGTCCATCTACAAGATTAGTAACTAAAATATTCCCGTTTAAATATGAATTAGAATTAGTTAAATTAACTATTACATCAGAATCTATATCTGTACTAGGATCTACGCATTCAAAAACAATACTTCCATCTAATTGTATTACTTTATCGAGAGAATATTTATTTATTTCAACAGTAGAATTTCTTTTAACATTAATTACATTATTTTTATTTGTATCTATTTTAACATTTCCAGAGTTAAGTCTTATTGTTCCCCCACCCCATGCTGTAAGAGCATTGGCAGTATATGATAATCCACTATCATTAGTAACGTTTATTACTGTATTTTCAGAATTAATGTCTACTATACAATTTTCTCCATCTTTATTTGGTTTAGTTCCAACAAGTATACCATAAGTAGATTTATTACTTCCTTCTCCATTAGCATGAACATCTAAAGTAAAGTTCTTTCCATTTATTTCTAAACTTCCTCCTCTATCTGCTTCATCTAAATTATACATTGCTATTCCTGTAGCTACACCTTTATCTGTATTAACTTTTAAATTAATATTTTCTGTTTCTTCATTTCCAAGTTTTAAATGTGAATTTTCACTTACTACAATAGTTGAAATTTCCTTTCTATTAACCTCATCTCCATTGGAATTATTAACAATATTTATCTCTTTGCTATTTATTTCCACACTACTATCAAATATAACTCCTAATATATATTGATAATTTGTATTTTCATTATTTTTTATATAATTATCATTAATAATTACATTCTGCTCATTATTATATTCATCCATAGTAAGATTAAGCGAATATCCTACTTGTCCAGTAATTAAAAAAGTCACTAATAAACCCAAAGTTACTTTTATTTTTCTTTTCAAATATCTTTTTAGACTCTTTTCTAATTCCCTTTTCATAATAAACTCCCTCCTTAAGATATAAAAAATACTCTTTTTAACAAAAAGGCGTATTTTTTCCAAATAAAAAAAGATGATAAGTTATCTTGTCAGGACGCCTTATCATCTCTTTACTATTGGAACTATTTAGTTTTTACTAGATAGTTCTTATTTTTTTCAAATGCTAATACCAGACTTCTAGAAAGTATTCTTATTCTTCCCTTCATCTTTTTCCCATATATTTCATTGTTGTCAATCATGTCATAAATTGTTGTAATATGTCTTTTAAAGTACTTTGACACATCTAATGGAGTTGACCATGGACCCAGTCTTTTTTCAATCTCTTGTGCTAATAATTCATCCTCTTCTGATAAATTGCTTAGTTTTGTTAAGATATACGCTTCTGTATTCATTGTTATCTCCTCCCTACAATATTTTCGCTCTACTCTAATAATACCACATTTTTCCAAAAAAAGAATTATTTCATCAATTTTTCTTCTATTCTCACCATCCTCTCCTCTATTCTCTTAATTCCATCTAACATATTCCTTCTATTCTCCTCCTCCAATCTCTCTAAAAGTTTTTTCTCCCTCTCCCAAATCTCTTTATCTATCTTTCTATCTAGCAGAGAGAGTATAAATTTGTGATAACCTATAAATATTGCTAAAACTCCACTAATTATTTTTATATACTCCATGCTTACCCCCACTCATTTGCCCTTTTCCCTATCCACATCATATACTTTATATAGCTATGCTTTTTCATTTTTAGCCCCCTTTTTCTATTACTTTTGTTACTTTATTTTCCTATACCTCCTTTTCTACTTCTTCAAATACTGCTTGATAGATTCTGTCATCTAGTTTACTATCTGTTCTTTTTACTAGTTCCTCTAGTAATAGTATCACTATCCTTTCTATCACTCTTGTTGCAAACCATTTACAGATAAAATACTTTACAAATTTAATTACCATATCTAATACTTTTCCCATTCTCTCACCTCAACTCTATATGTGGGTTGTCCCAACCCCAGTCATATCCAAACTCTAACTTCAATCCCAACATCTTTCCAGCCTTTTTAAAACTCTCTATCAAAATATACCATCTGTCATCTGTTAAGCTATCATCACTCTCCCAGCCTACATAATACACATCTATTGCTTTTCCATCTTGATGTTTACTTCTATTTACTACCCCATCACATTTACTTTTTCCCTGCTTATAGTACTCCTTTTGTTTTTTCTCACTTCTTACCCCCTCATTTACAAAAAAATCCACTGGAGATATTGCCAAAGCATATCCTACCAACAGTACTAACCTACTATCTACTCCCTCTAATTTTTTCTTACTCCTTACACTTGCCTTATTCATATACCCCTCCTACATAACAAAAGGGAGAAATTCCCTAAGTGAGTTTTGCTCTACACTTCAAGTAATTTCTCCCTTCCTTACCTCATAAAATAACTCTTATAACTTCTAAACTCCTTCAGGATGCTCTGATATATAAGTTTCCAATGCCACTAATATCTCCTTGTTCTCTGCTATTGTTGCCAATGAGCTTTGATATCCCTTTAGTTCTTTTTCTGCTGCTGCTCTGAGACACGCAACGAGGGGGATAGG
>NZ_GL987994.1:44575-49537 GCF_000158195.2 Fusobacterium mortiferum ATCC 9817 | reverse complement strand
AGACCCTCAATCTCCTTTTGAACTGTTGTTACTACTGACATACTACATTCCTCCTTTAATTTTAGCTTTTTAGATTTATTAGATAATCGCGATTCCCTATGTATATATGGTAACATATTTCATATTTAATTTAAAGAGAACAGGTTCCTAGCTGTTCATATGTGTGCACAACTTTTTTATATCTCCAGTAGCTTAAAAAATCTCTTCTCATCTATCTCTCTTCTACTCTTTCCCTTTACTTCCACAGGATAACACATCTCCACTATCCTATCCCTTATCCTATTTTTTCCTCCCATAGAGAATTTCTTAGCTATCTCACATCTACTCTCATCTTTGCTAAACTCCAAATTTGTAGTAATAATCAGAGGTTTTTCACATCTATACCTACTGTCTATGAGATTATATATCTTCTCTCCTCTCCAAGCACTATTTTTATCCTCAAGGGATTTTTCCATTCCAAAGTCATCTATTATCAGCAAATCACAACTTTCCACAACCTTTAAAAGCTCACTCTCTGCTTCTCCCCACTCCTTAGTGATTTTTAGTAGATATAATCCTAGATTTATCACAAGTACACTCTTTCCTCTACTCATTAGGTAATTAGCTATACATCCACTAGCAAATGTCTTCCCTGTACCTACTCCCCCATAAAATATTATCCCTATATCCATTCTCTTTTTCATAAAACTTTTAGCATAACGAAGAGCTAATTTCATATACTCTCCACTCATATCTGCTCCCTCAAAATTGCTCTTTAAAAATCTACTATCCATTACAGATATATCCCTATATCTTTTTACCCTATTTCGTATGGACTCTGCTTCTTGTCTTCTCTTTTCCTTTTCCATCTCCTCTACTCTTTTCTTTTCCAAACAATCACAAGCTGGAATATACTCTATATGCTGTCTAATAAATTCTGGTAAGTATTCTAATCCTTCAGCTTCATTTTTTACATACTCCTTCCCACAATATTGACATTTCATATGTTACTCCTCCCACTCTCTATCTCTTTCCAAATAATTCCTCTACACTAAACAGTTCTGGTGTATCTTCCTCTTCTACATCTTTTTCTAAAAGTTCAGATATCTTTCTCTTCTGCTCCTCTTTCCACTGCTTACCCTCTTCACTCTCTTCAAACTTTTTCTCATCTCCTGATTTCTTAATGCTTTCTCTCTTTTTACCTACTAGCTCAACACTTTTTTCCTCTACATCAGCTTTAAAGTTCCCATTGAGAGCTTTCTTTAGATTCTCCACTTTTAAAATTGTATCTACACACATCTTCTCCATAACAAAATTAGATTTTGACATTATCTCTAAAGCTTTAAATACTCCCTTTGCTCCTAATTCTCCATAGGCTTTCATCACTAGATTCTTCTCTGGTGGATATTCATATGGTGGTAATCCTAGCTCACTATACTTTTTCAAAATCTCTCTTACAACAGGAAGATTTTCCTCTCCCCTATATGTATATATATAATAATTATTCTCTTTTATTATTCTACTTGTATTATTCCCTGTTACTTTTTCATGGTGGGGGTGGTTATCATTTTGTTCCCACCCTCCCCATTTTTTCATTCCTTTTGGAACAATTTCGTACCTAGGTATATTTTTATTCCCACCTTCTAAAATCTCTTCCTCTGTCTTTTTTTCTACTATTTCTTCTTCAAGTATTTTTACTTTCTCTTTATTTTTCTCTTTTCCATTCTCCACCTCAAAAAATTCTTTTTCTTCTCTCTTTTTTTCTTCTCTCTCTACTAAATCTCTATCAATATTTTTATCATCTACTCCTTCTACCTTATCTCTTCTTTCCAATATATAGATTCTTCTCTCTTCTACCTCTTTTCCTCCCTTCTTCAATATCATTTCTACTTTCAAATATCCTAAGTTTGTAAGGTTACTTATCCAATGAGCCACAGTTTTTTTATGTACCTCATATAGATTTGCAAAGTAAGAGTTAGTAGCATAGCAATACCCCTTAGAATTAACTAAGGCAGTTATCTCTGAATAGATTATTTTCTCCATAGGTTTTAAATTTTTATCATATCTCACACTTGCTGGCATTATTGCAAAATAATTTGGCTTCTCCATACTATCCCCTCCACTTTTTAAATTTAATTATAGGTTAGCACAAATTATTTTTTATTACCACTAACGTTGGCATACATTGGCATAGCTTTTCTATTTTTTTACATAAAAAAAGAGCAGCTGCAAATTTTTAAAATTGCAACTGCTCATTTAATCTTAAACATGGCGCTCCCAGAAAGATTCGAACTCTCGACCCTCTGATCCGAAGTCAGATGCTCTATCCAGCTAAGCTATAGGAGCTGTTTTTACTATATTCTTTCAGCTATTAATTTTGCTGCCATCTCTTCAGCAATAGCTTCTAATCTTGTAACATCTTCAGCTTTTGGAGTTCCTTTTACTTCTACAGCTTCTCCAACTACTTCTACACCTTTTAATGCATCAGCAAAGCATTGGATTCCTCTTACTCCTCCACCACTCCACATCATGCTTCCAAATATTCCAACATATCTATTTTTTAATCCATAATTTTCTAGTTTATGTAATAATGGTTGAATTTTTGGATATACAGAGTTATTATGTGCACAAGAACCTATAATTAATCCCTTATACTTCCATATTTCACTGATTATAAAGCTTAAATCTGTTTTAGAAGCATCATAAATTTTTACCTCTTTTATTCCACAACAATTTAATTTTCTTCCTATAATCTCAGCCATCTTAGCAGTATTTCCATACATACTTCCGTATACTATTACTACTCCTTCTGTTTCTGGCTCTAATTTTGCCCAAGTTTCATATAATGATACAACTTTAGCAATATCTTTTCTCCAAATTAATCCGTGAGAAGGACATATGAATTTTATCTCTAAACCACCTAATTTTTTTATAGCATTTAATACTTGTGGTCCATATTTTCCAACTATATTAGAGTAGTATCTTCTCATTTCACTTTGATAAAACTCAAAATTTACTTGGTCATCAAATATTCCTCCATCTAATGCTCCAAAACTTCCGAAAGCATCATTTGAAAATAATATTTTATCAGTTAAATCATAAGTTACCATTGATTCTGGCCAATGTACCATTGGTATCATAGCAAAAGTTAATTTATGGTTTCCTAATTCTAAAATATCTCCTTCTTTTATTGTTACAAAGTTTTCAACTGGAAAATCAGGTGAAAAAGCTTGTAACATTCCTAAAGTTTTAGCATTTCCTACAATTTTTACAGTTGGGAATGTTCTGATAACTTCTTTTAATCCACTTGAATGGTCTGGCTCTACATGGTTTATTACTATGTAGTCTAATTTTCTTCCATCTAAGCACTCTACTATCTTATCTAAGAATGTAGAAGCGCTTCCTAATTCTACAGCATCAATTACACAAGTTTTCTCATCATCAATAAAATATGAATTGTAAGTTACTCCATAAGGTAATGGTATGTAGTTTTCAAATCTTTCTGTTTTTCTGTCATTAACACCTATCCAAGTTACACCATTTGCAATCTCTGTACAAAAATACATTTTTTCCTCCTATACTTATTTACTTTTTTATTTATCTTAACATTTCCTTAATACTTTCTTTCTAAAATACTTCTTCAAAAAAATTAAATTTAATTTAACACTTCTTTATATATTATAATAGAATTATCAAATTTTTTCAATTTTTTTATTAATTTTTTTTAAATTTTAAAATTCTTTTTTTAATTCTGTTGTATTTATGCTATAATTATATAAGTTGCTTTATAGCAATACATAAATACGACCTTGGAGGTATACTATGCACCCAGTACTTTTTTCTATTGGTAGTTTTGAAATAAGGTTTTATGGTTTGATGTATGCAATATCTTTCTTTTTAGGAATAGAAATAGCAAAGTTTATGGCAAAAGAGAGAGGATACGATAGTAAAATAATAGAAAACTATGCTTTTGTTGCTATGCTTTCTGGACTTTTAGGAGGACGTCTATACTATGTTTTTTTTAATTGGAGTTACTACTCTAAATATCCAGCTGAAATTTTAGCTACTTGGCATGGAGGAATGGCTATTCATGGCGGAATTATTGGTGGAATTATTGGAACATTTATCTACGGATACATTAAAAAACTTAATCCATTGACACTTGGAGATTTTGCTGCTGCTCCCTTACTTTTAGGACAAGCTCTTGGAAGATTTGGAAATTTCATGAACGGAGAGATTCATGGTGTTCCTGTTTTCACTCCTTGGAAAGTTATTTTTTCATTAAAACCAAGTTTCTATGATTGGTATAATTACTATACTTCTCTTGATATTTTTGAAAAATTAAAATATAAAGCTCTTGTTCCATGGGGATTAGTTTTTCCAAATACTTCTCCAGCAGGGGAAGAGTTTCCTAATATACCTGTACATCCAGCTATGCTTTACGAATTAATTTTAAACTTTATAGGTTTTTTATTCATTTTTTTCTATCTGAGAAAAAAAGAGAATAAAGCTCCTGGATATCTATGGTGGAACTATATCATAATATATAGTATTATTAGAATATTTGTTAGTTTTTTTAGAGCTGAGGATTTAATGCTTTTAGGATTTAGAGCTCCTCATGTAGTAAGCTTACTAATGATAATTTTTTCAGTCATTATGATAAAAATCGGAGAAAAAAAATAAAAACTTTAACCTAACGGGCAAGAAGTCGCCCACCTCTATAGGTAGTGCGATGAATTGCCCTATTGTTTTTTAGAAGACAAAGTGATATAATACAATCAGTAGATATATAAAAATAGGAGTAAAAACAATGGAATTAGATAGTAATTGTCATTCAGTATTTTTGCTGTATTATCACTTAGTTCTTGTAGTAAAATATAGAAGAAATGTATTTGATGACACAATTTCTGAATTTGCTAAAGATATGTTTGTAAGAATTGGAGTTCCGTATCATATAACTTTAGTACAATGGAATCACGATAA
>NZ_GL987994.1:43654-44475 GCF_000158195.2 Fusobacterium mortiferum ATCC 9817 | reverse complement strand
AATCTGCTACTATCTCGCGTAATGGAAGTGGTAAGTATTTTATCTCTTTGTTATGTGAAACTGATATTCAAGAATTACCAAAAACTAATTCATCAGTAGGAATTGACTTAGGTATTAAAGATATGGCTATTTTATCTACTGGAGAAAAAATTGAAAATCTTAAATTTAGAAAACAATTAGAAGATAAACTAAAAAGAGAACAGAGAAAACTTTCTAAAAGACTTCTAATTGCTAAAAAAGAAAATAGAAAATTAAGCGAAGCTAAAAATTATCAAAAACAAAGAATTAAAATTGCTAAGATACACGAAAAAATTATGAATATGAGAACAGATTTCTTAAATAAGTTAAGTACAGATATTATCAAAAATCACGATATTATCTGTATTGAAGACTTAAATACAAAAGGATTACTTCATAATCATAAATTAGCAAAATCTATATCTGATGTATCTTGGGCTAGTTTTGTAAATAAACTTGAGTATAAAGCGAAATGGTATGGTAAAGAGATAATAAAAATTGATAAATTTTATCCATCAAGTCAAATATGCTCTGTATGTGGTTATAAAGATGGCAAGAAAACTCTTGATGTAAGAGAGTGGACTTGTTCAGTTTGTCATACTCATCACGATAGAGATATAAACGCAGCTAAAAATATATTGACTGAAGGTCTAAGAATAAAACAAGCAGTCTAAAAATAAAAAGAACCGTAGGAACTACGGGGTTAGCTTGGTAAATATAGTTGGCTAACAAAAGCAACTACTTCCCAAGAAGAAGCTCCCACTTCAAAAATTACAAAGTAATTTTAAGTGGGAGAGGTTCAC
>NZ_GL987994.1:32866-43554 GCF_000158195.2 Fusobacterium mortiferum ATCC 9817 | reverse complement strand
AAAACTCACTTAGGGGATTTCTTTTTGGAAACGATATAATTATTTATAGTAAAAGTCTGATTCTTATTTTAGAAAAAAGAGAAAATTGGAAGCGATCTAAATAAAAAAATTAAAATCACTTCCGTAGATAAAGGATAGATTATGTAAAATTTGAAAGGTGCATAATCTATCTTTTTTTATTTTTTGACAAATACATATTTTATTGATAAGACGTACTTTAAGTATATGTAAACAACTTATTTTACCTTTTTTTCTAATTTATGTCAAGAGCTTTAACCTAATTTAATAGAACTTTTTTCCAAAAAAACTAAATTTTAAAACAAGTTTTTAATGCATAAATTCGCTTTTTCAATATAAAGTGAACTCAAAAAAGGAGGAGTTTTTTTGGCTAACTATATAGTTCAATTTCCTTTGAAAGTAGAGAAGTATCAAGAGGATGTCCTTGAAAAAAGATTTAGGATAGGTAGGGATATATACAACTCTCTTTTGGGAAAGATGATGAAAAAATATGATGAGATGAGAAAGCAAAGAGTATATAGAGAGCTACTTCATGAGATAGCTAATACTGAGAAGAAAAAACCACTGTATAAAAAGCTAGAGACAATTAGAAAAGAGAGTGGATTTACAGAGTATGCTTTTCATAAAGAGGTAAAGGATATGCAGAAATTTTTTAAGCAGAATATAGATTCCTTTACAGCTCAAAAGATAGCTTCACAGGTGTGGAGAGCTTTTGAAAAGATGATGTATGGAAGTGGGCAGAAAGTACATTTTAAACAGGAAGATGATTTCAAATCCCTTGAGGGAAAATCCAATGGAACAGGGATTAGATATATAGATGGATATATAGATTGGAAAGGACTTAGATTAAAAGTTCTAATTGATGAGGAAAACCACTATGAGAAAGAGGCTCTTAAAAGTGAGATAGCCTATTGTAGACTTATTAGAAAAAATATTCGTGGAAAACTCAAATATTATACACAGATAGTTTTTAAAGGTATGCCACCTAGAGAGGTAGATAAGAAAACTGGAGAGTATAGAAAAAGAGTAGGTAGTGGAGAGATAAAGGTAAAGATAGGTAAGGAGTACCTTGTCTATGAAAAAGATGGGGAGTCTAAAGAGATAGAGCTAGCTGATAAAATCTACTCACTAGAGGTAAGAAGAAGAGAGCTCATAGAGAAGATAAATAGAAGAAAAAGAGAGGGACTATCAACACTCAGTGTAAGACATAGAAAGCTAGTAGAGGAGTTAAAAGAGGTATATAGAAAACAGAGTGATGTGAGAAAGTACCAACATGAGTGCTTGAGTAATGAGATACTAAGCCTTGGAGATAGGGTAGAGATAGAGGAACTAGAGAGTGTGCAAGAGGAGATTTACTCTAAGGGAAAAGAGAGAAGAGTGAAGATAACTAGGAGTGGTAAGAGAGGAAATAGGGCTCCTAAGATGTTAGAAGATATCCTAAACAGAAAATTAAGTTATCTTGATTAATATGGGTTTTGACATGAACCTAACTAGTAATAGTGAAAACTTCAAATGAAAAAGATTGGGCTATCACTCTTTAGAGAGGGATAGAAAGTCTTGAGTAGTGAGGAGTAAGAAGTGTCAGTACTTTTCATATGTTTAAAAAAATATTTAACAGATAAATTGGGAATTGGAGAGAATTTTTTATGAAAAGACAGGTAGCAAAAGTTGTAATGATAATAATGCAGTTTATCTTCTATTTTGTAGTGAATGAACTGTTTGATGTGCCAGATAGAATAATGTATAATACATTTTTTATTTATCTGGCTTTAAATTTAACCAAAAATATGTATTCTTTTAAAACTATTCTAATATGGGAAGAATTGAGAAAACTCCTATTAGTTCATGCTGAGTATCTAATAATTATGCTTATTAATGACTTGGCTTTCTGGGGTATGAAATTTATTCCTGTACACCTTTTTGTAGGACTTACTTTTACATTCTTTAATATTTTCATAATTAGATTTATAAGGACAGTATTTAGAAAAAATCTTGAGAAGAGCTTGTTGATAATAGGGATAGGAAATACCGCTAATCAAATAACAAGGATAATAAGAGATAATAATACCTTTACTATGTATAAACTACTTGGATATATCTCGGCTAATAGTATAGAGGGAGTAAACCAAGATGTACATGTAGAAAAAGATAGAGTGATAGGTACTTATGAGGATTTGGATAAAATCTTAGATGAGAATAAGGTAAATGAGGTACTTATAGCTTTACCATTAGCAGACAATGAGCAAATGGAAGAGATAATTAATAAACTAGATGGTAGAGTAGATAAAATTAAGTTTATTCCAAGATTTTGTGGAACATTTACTTTTAATTCTCAAGTTGAAAATTATGATGGAATAATGGTAATTTCAGCTAAGATAAACTTTGTTAAAGGAATAACAAGAGTTATAAAAAGAGTTGTAGATTTCTTTATAGGATTAATAGGTACACTATCATTGATACCATTGACTATATTTGTATATTTAAAAACTGATAAAGAAGAAAGAAAAACTGGACTATTTTTTACTCAAGAGAGAATAGGACATAGAGGTAAAAAGATAAAAATATATAAATACAGAAGTATGGTAGTAGGTGCAGATAAAATCTTAGAAGAGATGATGGCTAAGGATGAAAAAATAAGAGAGGAATATGAGAAGAATAAGAAGTTAAAAAATGACCCTAGAGTTACTAAGATAGGAGATTTTTTAAGAAGGACTTCTATGGATGAGTTTCCTCAATTTATAAATGTATTAAAGGGAGAGATGTCCTTTGTAGGACCTAGACCTTATCTCTTTAGAGAGAAAAAAGATATGAAACATTATTATGAAAAGATAATACAGGCTAAACCAGGAATAACAGGAATGTGGCAAACACATGGAAGAAGTGATACTGATTTTGATGAGAGATTGGTATTAGATGAGTACTATTATAGGAACTGGTGCTTGTGGTTAGATGTGGTAATAATAGTTAAGACAATAAAGAATGTAATTTATAAAAAAGGAGCATGCTAATGAATTTTTTATTTTTAACACATAAATTTCCAAAAGGTAAAAAAAATACATGTTTAGAAAAAGATTTTATAAAAAAATTAATTGAAAAAGGTCATAATGTATATGTAGCTACTCCAACAGAAAGAAGAATGAAAGAAGAAACTCATTTGTATCAAGAGGAAGGAGCAAAGATTTTATATGTAAAAACAGGAAATAGAACAAAGGAATATAATCTGATAGAAAAAATATGTACTATTCTTTCAACTCCATTTTTGATGAATAAAGAAATAAAAAGATATTTTAAAGATATACATGTTGATTATATAGTTAGTTATACTCCGTTTATGTCAAATTTAAATTTAATAAAGTCACTGACAAATTACTATTCCTGTAAAAATGTTTTATTTTTATGGGATATTATGCCACAAACAGCAAAAGATATGGGAATAATAAAAAATAATTTGATTTTTAATCATATGAAAAATAAAGAGAAAAAATTATATCAATATGTAGATAAAATAATTTGTAATTGTGATGAGGCTAAAAATTATATTTTAAAAAATAATTATAAAAAAGAACAGGATATCTTATTTATTAGAAATCCAGAATATATTCAAAGCGAAGATTTAAAGAATTTAAATTTAAGAGAAAAATATGGATATAGTCAAAACGAAAAGGTTTTTATTTTTGGCGGAAATATGGGAATGCTTCAAAAATTAGATAACTTATTAGATTTAGCCAAAAATATGATAAATGATAAAGAGATAAAGTTTTTGCTAATAGGAGATGGAAAAGATAAACTTTCATTAGAAAAAAGAGTAGAAAAAGAAAAAATAACAAATGTAAAAATATTAAATGTAGTTCCAAGAGAAGAATATGAAAATTTAGTAAGTGAAATGAATGCAGGGCTGATATGTTTGAGTGAAAAAAATACAGTGCCTAATTTTCCAACAAAAGTTACAGCTTATTTAAAGTTAGGTTTGCCAATGTTTGCTATGTTAGATAAATCAGCAGCTAAAGGTGTTGGAAAATATATTGATGATAATCAAATAGGAATTTGGAGTAAGGCAGGAGAATTAGAAGAAACAACTTTAAAGTTTAAAGAATTTTTAAAAAATATTGAATCAACTAAATATTCAAAGGAGTATTTAAAAAGCATATATAAAAAAGATTTTGATATAGAGAAAGCTTATGAAATTTTTATAAAGGAGATAGAGTAATGGAGAGTATATTTACAAGAAAGACATTATTAATAACAGGTGGTACAGGTTCTTTTGGAAATGCTGTATTAAGAAGATTTTTAAAAACAGATATTGGAGAGATTAGAATTTTCTCAAGAGATGAAAAGAAACAAGATGATATGAGAAAGATATATAATAATCCTAAACTAAAATTCTATATAGGAGATGTAAGAGACTATAACTCTGTTTTAGATGCGATGAGAGGAGTAGATTTTGTATTCCATGCTGCTGCATTAAAACAAGTTCCATCTTGTGAATTTTATCCAATACAAGCTGTACAAACAAATGTATTAGGGACTGAAAATGTATTAAATGCTGCTATAGCTAGTGGTGTAAAAAGAGTAGTATGTCTAAGTACAGATAAAGCTGCTTATCCTATAAATGCTATGGGAATGTCTAAGGCACTAATGGAGAAAGTAATAGTAGCTAAAGGAAGAAACTTAAAAGATAGTGAGACTACTATATGTTTGACTAGATATGGAAATGTAATGGCTTCAAGAGGTTCTGTAATTCCATTATTTATAGATCAAATGAGAAAAGGAAATCCAATAACAATAACTGACCCTAAAATGACTAGATTTATGATGAGCTTAGATCAAGCAGTAGATTTAGTGCTATTTGCTTTTAAAAATGGAAAAAGTGGAGATTTATTTATTCAAAAATCTCCAGCAGCAACAATAGAATTACTAGCTCATACTATAAAAAATCTATTTAATAGACCAGAGCATGAAGTAAAAATAATAGGAACTAGACATGGAGAGAAACTATATGAAGTTCTTATGACTAAGGAAGAAAGAGTAAGAGCTATTGATATGGGAAATTATTTTAGAGTACCAGCAGATGATAGAGACTTAAATTATTCTAAATATTTTGAACAAGGACAAGAAGTTATAACTCAAGCAGAAGAATATAATTCTCATAATACTTATAGATTAAATGAAGAAGAATTAAAAAATATGCTTTTTGAATTAACTGAAATCCAAGATGATTTAAAAGAGTTTGGAGTGAAATAGATGGAAAAATTAAAGTTAATGACTATTTTAGGAACAAGACCAGAAATTATAAGATTATCAGAAATTATAAAAAAAGCAGATAAATATTTTGATCATATATTAGTTCATACAGGACAGAATTGGGATTATACATTAAACAAAGTATTTTTTGATGATTTGGAATTGAGAGAACCAGATTATTATTTAGGTTCAGTTGGAAATAATTTAGGAGAAACTATTGGAAATATTATTGCTAAATCCTATGAGGTACTATTAAAAGAAAAACCAGATGCTTTGTTACTCCTTGGTGATACTAATAGTGCTTTATCAGCTATTGCTGCTAAGAGATTAAAAGTACCTATTTTTCATATGGAAGCTGGTAATAGATGTTTTGATCAGAATTTACCAGAAGAAATAAATAGAAAAATAGTAGATCATATAAGTGATATAAATCTTCCATACACAGAAAATAGTAGGAGATATTTATTATCAGAAGGATTTAGAAAAGAACATGTTTTTGTAACAGGATCTCCTATGACAGAAGTGTTAGAAGTAAATAAAGAGAAAATAGAGAAAAGTAATATCTTAACAAAATTAAATTTAGAAAAAAATAAGTATATTCTTTTAAGTACTCATAGAGAAGAAAATGTAGATAATGAGAAAAATTTTAATAATTTAGTTGAAAGTATCAATAGTGTAGCTGAAAAATATCAGATGCCTATAATTTTTTCTGTTCATCCAAGAACTCAAAAAAAATTAAAAGAAAGAAATATAAAGTTTAATTCGTTGGTAAGAGAATTAAAACCATTTGGATTTTTTGATTACTGTAATTTACAAGAGAACTCTTTCTGTGTGCTTTCAGATAGTGGAACATTAAGTGAAGAATCAGCTATTTTAAAATTTCCAGCAATCTCTATAAGAACAAGTACAGAAAGACCAGAAGTAATAGATAAAGGAAATATAATATTAGCTGGAATAAAAAAAGATGAAATATTATCTTCTTTAGAAATAGCTACAGAGATGTTTAAGGATGAAAATAGAAATGTAGAACCCTATGACTATTTAGATAACAATGTATCAGATAAAGTTATAAAAGTTATAAGAAGTTATACGAATATTGTAAATAGAGTAATATGGGGGAAAAATAATGGATAAAAAGATATTAATAATTGGTTCTAAAGGCATGGCAGGACAGACTATAAGAAAATATCTATTAAGTAAAGGATATGAGGTTTACTGTACTTTTAGAAAAGGAGAAGCAGAAAAGAAAGAAAAAGAATTTCATTTAGATGCTTTTGATAAAGAAGAGTTAAATAAAATTTTAAAAGAAGTAAAACCAAATTTTGTAATTAATTGTGTAGGAATCTTAAATCAGTTTGCAGAAGAAAATCCAGATATAGCAATATATGTAAATGGATATTTTCCACATTATTTGGATAGATTATCAAAAGAATATAATTATAAATTAATACATATAACAACTGATTGTGTGTTCTCTGGAAAAAAAGGAAATTATGTAGAAAATGATTTCAGAGATGCAGATAGTTATTATGGAAGATCAAAAGCTATTGGAGAAGTAAATAATGATAGAACTTTAACATTTAGAACTTCTATTGTGGGACCAGATGAAAATGAAAATGGAATAGGATTATTTAAATGGTTTACTAAACAAGAAGGGAAAATAAAAGGATATTCAAATGTATTTTGGTCTGGAGTAACTACATTAGAATTAGCAAAGGCAATAGAAGCCTCTTTTGAAACTAATTTAACAGGATTATATCATCTTGTAAATAATAAGAAAATATCAAAATATGAATTATTAAAGTTATTTGCTAAATATGCTAAAAAGGATATAGAGATTGAGGAATATAAAGATTATTATTCTGATAAGAGTTTGATAAATACAAGAAAAGATTTTAATTATAAAGTTAGTAGTTATGAAAAAATGATAGAAGAAATGGTAAAGTTTTAAAGGAGAATTATTAGTGAAAAAAATAAAAGTAATGCATATAATTTCACATTTAGAGAATAGTGGTCCAGTTAATATAGTGTTTGGGATTTTAAAAAATATCGATTATTCAAAATTTGAAATTTTTATATTGACTCTATCTGATGAAAAAGAAAATTCGAGAATAGAAGAATTTAAAGCTCTCCCAATAAAAATATATCAAACAAATATTTCTAATAAAAATATTATATTAGGGAAATTAAAACAAGTAAAAAAAATTATAAAAGAAGAAAAAATAGAAATAGTTCATTCTCATTGTATAGCAAGTACAATAGTAGTTTCTAAAATTTCTAATGTATATAAAATAAGTACTATTCATTGTGATTTTAAAACTGATTTATATTTTAGATTTAAATTTAAAGGAATTATTTATAGTTATTTATATAAGTTTTTTTTAAAAAAAATGAATTTAAATATAAGCTGTGGAGAAGGAGTCTCTAAGTTAAATCAAATACATTCTGGAATAAAAAGTATTTCAATTATGAATGGAATAGAGGAAGAAAAAATAAATTTAGAAAATATATTAGAAAGTAAAGCACAGATAAGAGAAAAATTAAAAATACCTCAAGATAAGAAAATTTTTATAACTGTAAGTTCAATTGATGAAAGAAAAAATATATTATTTTTAGCTAAAGTATTTAAAGAAGAATTAAAAGATTATATTTTTATAATAATAGGAGAGGGAAATAAAAGAGGAGAATTAGAAGATTTTATAAGAGGAGTGAAAAATATATATTATTATGGTAAGAAAAATTTGAATGAAGTACAATATCATCTAAAAGCTAGTGATTTCTATATTTCAGCTTCTAAAAGTGAAGGAATACCAAATTCTGTGCTAGAAGCTTTACAATTTGAATTACCTGTAGTGTTATCTGATATAGAAGCTCATAAAGAAATTAATAGTTTAGGGAAAATAGGCATTATTTTTAAAAATAATGACAATAAGGATTTAAAGGATAAGATTGAAGAAATAGTAAAAAATATACCATCAAATATAGAAATAAAAAAAATAAAAAATATAATTTCGGCTAAAAGAATGAGTAGAGAGTATATGGGGATATATTTTAGAAGGGAAAAAAATGAATATCTATAGAAGTATTTTAATATTATTACTTTTCTTCTTTATATTTGAAGATTATATAAAAAATAATAAAAAAATGTATAAGTTTTTAAAAATTTTTACGATAATACTCTTAGTCATCCTTATTGGATTTAGAGGAAATATAGCTAGAGATGACCAAATGTATATTGATTTATTAAAGCAATTTCAATACTCATTTGATTTTATAAAGGATTCACGTTTTGAAATATTATATCTTTTTTTAAACGGAATGATAAAAGTTTTTACAGATAATTATAGCGTTTTATTTTCTATTGTTGCAGGGATAAGTTTGTATAATTTATATAAATTTATTGATTTTTTTTCTGTTTCATTTTTTTATTCATTATCTTTTTATTATTGTCGTTGGATATTTTTGAAAGAGTTTACACAGATAAGAAGCGCTCTAGCTTGTTCATTTTTATATTTAGCTTTGATTGAACTATATAAAAAAAATGAAAATAAATATTACTTTTGGATTTTAATAGGTGGAATGTTTCATAAAGCTATCTTTTTCTGTTTTACTTTTCCTATATTTTTAAAATTAATAAATAGAAGTTTAAAGATAAAAGAAAAAGTGATTTATATTTTTATATTAATATTTCCAATTATAGATTTCAAAAGCTATTTTAATATTTTTCTGTCAAAAATTGGAATATATCAAGTATATTTAACAGGTCGTTATTCAGATAAAAGTACTGATATTGTTTACTTTTATTCAATAATATTTTTAGTAATATTAACTTTATTTGATAAAAAGTTAAAGTTATTGTTTCAAAGAAAGTATATATTTTTAAAAAAAGTATATATATTTAGTTGTTTAACAGGAGCTATATTATATCATTATGGTGATATAGCTGGAAGATTGACTTCATTTTTTAATGTTGAGTTTTTATTGCAAGATAAACTGTTAAGCTTATTTAAAAATAGATTGATTTTAAAAGTAATTTTAGCTTTATTTTTAATTGGATTATATTATGTAAATTTTACTTTAAAATTAGAAATAGAGTACTGGGATTATTTTAATAAACTTTTAAATTAGTTAGGAGAAAATAAGAAGATGTTAGAGAAAAAATATATAAAAAAAATAATATTATTTAATACTGCAATCTCAAGTTTAAATGTAGGAGATTATATTATTATGCAAAGTTGTAATAAAGTGTTAAAAAAACTACATAAACAAGATTTTTTTGTTGAAATTCCAACTCATACATATTTAAATTTTTTAAATATGAGTTTAATAAAAAAAATAAGTATATGTATATTTGTGGAACTAATTTGTTACAACCTTTTCATCCTTTAAGCATAAGAAATCAATGGAAAATAGGAATATTGTTCCTAATATATATATTGCTAAAAAAAGAAAATAATATAATTTTAGTAGGAGTAGGATGGTCTGGATATAAATACACAACAAAATCTTTATTAAAAACATATCTTCTAAAAAAATTATTAAATAATGGGCATATTCATTCTGTAAGAGATGAATTTACTAAACAGAAATTAAATGAAATAGGTATTTCTAATGTTATAAATACTGGATGTTTAACAACTTGGACTTTAACAAAAGAACATTGTAAAATGATTCCTAAAACAAAAGCAAAAAAGTTATTTTAACTTTAACTGATTATAATAGAGATTATAAAAAAGATAAAGAATTATTTGAAATATTAGAAAAAAACTATGAAGCTATATATTTTTGGCCACAAGGAAGTGAAGATTTAGAATATATAAATGAGTTATTAAACATACAGAAAAATTATAAAATAATTTCACCAAATTTGGAAACTTATGAAGATTTTTTACAATCCAATGAGTGTGATTTTATTGGAACTAGATTGCACGGCGGAATAAAAGCTTTACAAAATAAAAAAAGAACAATTATAATTGGGATTGATAATAGAGCTATAGAAATGAGTGAAATTGGTTTACCAGTAATCAAAAGAGAAAATATAGAGAAAGATTTGGAAAACATGATTAACTCAAACTTAGAAATAGATATAAATTTACCAATAGAAAGTATAGAAAATTGGAAAGCACAATTTGAGTTTGGAGAATAAATGAATAAATATAAAAAATTAGGATATAATACATTATTTATATTAATAGGAAATATTGGTTCAAAGTTAGTAAGTTTTTTATTATTACCATTTTATACAGTTTATTTATCTCCAGAGCTTTATGGAGAGTTAAATATGATAACAATGGCAATAACTTTTTTAACTCCATTATTAACTTTACAATTTGCTACTACTGTTTTTAGATTTGCTAATCATCAACCAGAAGAAAAGCAAAATATGATAACTTTTATAGCGTTATCAAGCGTAATTCCTATAATATTAA
>NZ_GL987994.1:21277-32766 GCF_000158195.2 Fusobacterium mortiferum ATCC 9817 | reverse complement strand
TTTTAGTTTTAAAAGATTTAATAGAAGGAGAGTATAATTTATGAAAGTAACAAAAGCAGTCATACCAGCAGCAGGACTTGGTACTAGGGTATTGCCTGCAACTAAGGCACAGCCTAAAGAGATGTTAGTAATAGTAGATAAACCGTCATTACAATATATCATAGAAGAACTTGTAGAGTCTGGAATAAAAGATATAATCATAATTACTGGTAGAAATAAGAATAGTATTGAAGACCATTTTGATTACTCTTATGAATTAGAAGATACTCTTAAAAAAGATGGAAAAGATAAATTATTAGGAAAAGTAGAGAGCATATCATCTATGGCTAATATCTGTTATGTTAGACAAAATCATCCAAAAGGATTAGGACATGCTATATTAAAAGCTAAATCTTTTGTAGGAGATGAGCCATTTGTAATAGCTTTAGGGGATGATATAGTATACAATGATATACCAGTAGCTAAGCAATTAATAGATAATTATTCTAAATATCAATCTAGTATAGTAGGTTGTCAAGAGATAAAGGAATCTGATGTTTCTAAGTATGGAATAGTAAAACCATCTAAATCATTAGATGAAAAAACTGTAGAGATGGCAGATTTTATAGAAAAACCTAGTATAGAGGAAGCTCCATCAAGACTTGCCTGTCTTGGAAGATATCTACTTACTCCAAAAATATTTGAATACTTAGAAAAAACAGAACCAGGAAAAGGTGGAGAGATACAGCTTACAGATGCCATAGTAGCTATGATGAAAGATGGAGAAAAGGTATTAGCTTATAACTTTGATGGAAAAAGATATGATATAGGTAATAAATTTGGATTACTTAAAGCAAATATAGAGTTTGGACTAAGAAATGAGGAGACAAGAGAGGAACTATTAGAATATCTTAAAAATATCTAGGAGCAACTTATGTTTAAAATCAACCAAAATATATACAATAAAATAGGAGAGTTAGGTGTATATATCTACACCCTCTCTCTTTTTATATCCAAATCTGGAGTAAATATAGGACTAGGATTTTTAGCTCTAGCCTTTTTACTCTATCTTTGGGATAAGAGAAAAATCAGATTAACAACAGAGGAAAAATATATATTGGTTATCCTTGTTCTACTACCAATATTTAGTCTTTTCTCAGCAGGGGGAACTCACTCTTTTCAAAGAGCCTTAGAAAAGTCATATAGGTATCTACCTATCTTCTCTATACCTCTTTTTATAACCAGTGAAAGGGTAATAAAGATAATTCTATCCCTTTTCTCTCTGAGTATATTTATTAGTTTTATCAATGGAATATTTTTCTACAAAAAACTTAAGTGGAATTTCAATGCAAGGCTAATAAGTTTCTCTAGTCATCCACTAGATGAAGCACACATATTAGCTATGGGAAGTTTACTTCTTCTTGCACTCATTATATACAACATAAAATTTAAAAAATACAAAGAATTACCTATCTATCTTCTAGCCTTTATCTTAGCACTAATAGCTCTTGTTATGACACAGGGAAGAGGGGCTTGGCTTGGATTTTTAGGTGGACTATTTGTAGTAGTATTCCTACTTATGAAAAACAAAAAGCTCTTTATAGTTGGTGTAATCTTAGTGGGAGTATTGGGAGTAGGAGCAGTTACAAGTAAAGGTTTAGAGAATAATAGATATATTAAAAGATTTGAGAGTATACAAAACCTAGAGGATACATCTAACAAGATAAGACTATTTATGTGGGAAAGCTCAATAGATATGTTTAAAAATAACCTTCCCTTTGGAGTGGGAAGAGATAATGCTAGTAAGTATGCTTTAGAGTATATGGAGAAGAATAATAAATATGATGAGATGGAGCATAAATGGGCAAAGTCTCATCTTAAGCAGATAGCTGGCTCTGGTAATCTTCACAGTATGTATTTCACAACTCTTGCTGAGGAAGGGATACTAGCTTTTCCTTTTATAGGGATGTTTCTATTTATCCTATACAGACAATTTAGATACTGTATAGCTAGAGAAAGAGATTTGAATTTCTATCTTGTAGTAGGTACAATGGGTATGCTTGTAGCCTTTTTAATAGGTGGGTTTACTGAGAATGTATGGAGAGAGATATGGAAATCCAATGTGTTGGTATTCTCCTTAGGGCTATATCTATCTAGAGTAAAGAGTAAGAATTAGAGAGCTTAGGCTCTCTATTTTTTTTACACATATTATGGTATAATTATGAAAAAGTAATAGAAAATAAAATATAAATAAAGGGAGAGATATGAGAATATTTAGATTTAATGAGATAGATTCTACAAATAAATATTTAAAAGAGAGAGAAGATTTAAAAGATTATGATTGTGTAATTGCTAAAACTCAAACAGCAGGAGTAGGGCGTCGTGGAAATGTATGGGTATCCAATGAGGGAATGGCAATTTTTTCATTTGCTCTTCAAGAAGATAAAAATCTCTCTTTAGAAGAGTATATGAGATTACCATTAGTAGCTGGAATATCAGTATTGGGTGGATTAAAGAAAATAGAGAACTTAGATTATAAATTTAAATGGACTAATGATATTTATATACAAGATAAAAAAATATGTGGTATCTTAGTGGAAAAAATAAGAGATTTCTTTATAATAGGTATAGGAGTTAATGTTAATAATGATGATTTTGGCTATGCTCAAGATAAAGCTACATCATTAAAAAATATAACAGGAAAATTTTACTCTACTGAGGATATAATTTTTTGTATAATAAATGAGTTTAAAAAATATTTCTCTGAAAATTGGGAATATGTATTAAAGGAGATAAACTCATATAACTATTTAAAAGGAAAAGAGATAGAGATAATAAAATATGGAGAATCATTAGGAAGTGGAATAGCTAAAGATATAGTCTATGAAGGAAGATTAAAAGTTGAGATAGATGGAGAAGAGAAACTGTTTAATATTGGAGAGATTCATATAAAAAATAGGAGATGATTAATGAATAGAAAAAAAGTTGTATTAGGAATGAGTGGAGGAGTAGACTCTTCAATTTCTGTATATCTACTTCAAAAACAAGGATATGAAGTAATAGGAGTTACTTTGAATCATAAGAAAGAGGAAAGTTTAAAAGAAGAGATAGATTCAGCTAAAAAAGTAGCTAATTTTTTTAATATAAAGCATAGGGTTATAGATATTGAGGATATTTTTCAAAAAGAGGTAGTTAATAATTTTTTAGATGGGTATTCTAAAGGAATAACTCCTTCTCCTTGTGTAATTTGTGATGAGAGAGTTAAGATGAAAATACTTTTTGACATAGCAGATGAGGAGAAAGCTTACTATGTAGCAACTGGACATTATTGCTCTACAGAATATAATGAAGAGTTTGATAAGATACTTTTAAAGAAAGCAAAAGATAGTAAAAAAGACCAAAGCTATATGTTATATAGATTAGATAGTGACAAGATTTCAAGACTTCTTTTCCCCCTTTTTAAATACACTAAGAATGAAATAAGAGAGATTGGAGAAAATATTGGACTAGAGGTACATAATAAAAAAGATAGTCAGGGGATATGTTTTGCTAAGATAGGATATATAGATTTTTTAAAGAGAAATTTAGGAGATAGTATCAAAAGAGGAAAATTTATAGATAGAGATGGAAATATAATGGGAGAACATGAAGGATATCAACTCTATACTATTGGACAGAGAAGAGGACTCAATTTAAAACTTCCAAGAGCATATTTTATAACTGCTATAAATCCAGAGAAAAATGAGATAACTTTAGGAGAGTATAAAGAATTAGCTAGAAAAAGAGTGGAACTAGTTGATTTTAAATCCCCAATTGAATTAGAAAAAATAATAGAGAAAAAAGTTATAGGAAGACCAAGATTTTCTAGTTTTGGTGCTGAAGGAAAAGTCATAGTAGAAAATGAAAAAATATATTTTGAATATTTTGAGGAAAATGTTCAAAATGCCCCAGGACAACATCTTGTAATCTATTATAAAGATTTTGTTTTAGGTGGAGGAATGATAGTAGATAAAAAGATATTTTCATAATAAATAAAACAAAAAATAAATGTACTATAATAGTTGTTTTCTTCTAAAATAAAACACAAAAAACTTTACTTATTTAAAGAAAAGGAATATAATATTGCTAGAAAGAAATAATAGTAACTGGAGGAAAAAAATGGCAGATGTATATGAAAAATCATTAGAATTACATGAGAAAAGTAAGGGAAAATTATCAGTAGTTTCTAAAGTTAAAGTAGAAAATAGAGATGATTTAAGTTTAGCTTATTCTCCAGGGGTAGCAGAACCTTGTAGAAAAATAGCAGGTAATAAAGAAGATGTATATAAATATACTTCAAAGGGAAATTTAGTAGCAGTAGTAACTGATGGAACAGCAGTATTAGGATTAGGGGATATAGGACCAGAAGCAGCTTTACCTGTAATGGAAGGAAAATGTGTATTATTTAAAGAGTTTGGAGATGTAGATGCAATTCCTATATGCTTAGATACTAAAGACACTGAAGAGATAATTAGAACAGTAAAATTAATTGCTCCAGGGCTTGGTGGAATAAATTTAGAGGATATTTCAGCTCCTAGATGTATAGAGATAGAAACAAGATTAAAAGAGGAATTAGATATTCCAGTATTCCATGATGATCAACATGGTACTGCAATAGTTGTAGCAGCTGGTCTTATTAATGCTTTAAAAGTCGTAAATAAAAAAGTTGAAGATATAAAAGTAGTTGTAAATGGAGCAGGAGCAGCAGGAAGTTCTATTATAAAACTTATAAAAAAATTAGGAGCTAAAGAGGTAATAGCTGTTGATAGAGTAGGAATCTTAAGAAGAAGTGATAAAGATAAATATGATTTCTCTAAAAAAGAGTTAGCTGAGATTACAAATTCTCAAGATATATCTGGAGGACTTGCTGAAGCAATAGTAGGGGCAGATGTGTTTGTGGGAGTGTCAGCACCAAACTTATTATCTAAAGATATGGTAAGAAGTATGAATAGAGATGCAATAGTATTTGCTATGGCAAATCCTACTCCTGAAATTATGCCAGAGGATGCACTAGAAGCAGGAGCAGCAATAGTAGGAACAGGAAGGTCAGATTATCCTAACCAAATAAACAATGTACTAGTTTTTCCAGGATTATTTAAGGGAGCATTGAGAGCTAAATCTAAAAAGATAACTGAAGAAATGAAAATAGCAGCAGCAGAAGGGTTAGCTTCTTTAATAAAACCAGAAGAATTAAGAAAAGATTATATAATACCAGATGCTTTTGATAAGAGAGTAGCAGAAGCTGTAGCAAGTGCAGTTGAAAAGTTAGCAAAAGAGCAAGGAATTTGTAGAGGTTAGATAAAAAAATCCAGAGAGAAAAATCTTTCTGGATTTTTTGTTTTCCCTATCCTAATAATTCTAAGAAAGCTTCCATTCTTATTTTTATTTGACCAAAATCAGTTTGTGAATAGTCAGTTTCTAAAGCTATATATGGAATCTCTTTATCTTTAGTAACAATTTTTCTAATATTATAACTTTCTACTGCATATGTGTGACAAGCTTGTAATACTACTTCAACTACTCCATCTATTTGGTACTCATCTATTAGATTTTTTAAAATCTCTTCTCTTCCTTTATTTGGACTCATTACTGAACAAGGAATATTTAAATATTTTTTAGCAAGTGCAGTTATAGGAGTTTCACTTTCATCAACTAATTCCTCTAAATTTTTTATACCACTACAATTTTCAAAAGCAACAACAACTCCACCTAACTCTTCTAAAGGTTTAACAACTTTTTCATATACTCCACCTATAGGACAACCTGTTATTAAAATTCTTGGAGCATTTTTAGAGATAGGTCCTTCATTATTTTTATGTACTTCTTTTAAATGTTCTATCATCTTAGTTAATCTCTCATTTTGTTCTTTTTTATCAAAGGTAAAATTTGCTCCTTCTAAAACTTTATAAATTTCATATCCTGAAATTGGTGGGGGAACTAATTTTCCTAAAGAATAAAACTCTTTTAGAATTTTTCTCTCCTCATTACAAAATTTGATATTCTCTTTTAATTTTTCTTCTGTAATCTCTACATTAAATTTATTTTCTAATTTAGTGATAAGCTTTTCAATCTCTTTTTTCCAAAGCTCAAGTGATTCTTCATTTTTCATATTTGGAAGATTCATTATATGAGTATCTTTAATTTCTCCAAGAAGTTCATACATTTTCTTTTTTCCATCACAAGTTGTTTCACCTACAACCAAATCTGAAAAATACATATATGGACATTTATCAGTTAAGGCAAAACCATAACTTGCTTTAATTAGAGGGCATAAATTTTTAGGAAGATGTTTTTCAGCTTCTGGTATAGTTTCATCATTTGAAGCACAAAGTGAAACTGGATGAGCTCCTGCTGCATAAATAACTTCTTTAGGAGTATAAGTACAGAATACTCCGACCATATTTTCTCCTCTATCTTTTATCTCTTTAGCTTTTAAAAATCCTTGTCTTCTAGCATCAGAAAAAATTTCAAAGTCTTTCGGTAAATTATTCATATCTGTTCCTTTCTTTTAAACTATCTATTTTTAATTTTTTTAGCTGTTAATGCTGCACCAATAGCACCAGCATATCTAGCTAGTTCTGTGTCTGAATAGACTTCTCCTTTTAAGGAGCTACTCAATAATTCTAAAATATATTCATTTGAACATAGTCCACCTGTTAAGAAAAATAATGAATTTTTAGCATGTTTCCTACATAATGAACTTACTCTCTCAATAACAGAATTTACAACACCATAGGCTATATTTTCTCTACTTTCACCACGTCCAATTAAACTTATTACTTCTGATTCAGCAAAAACTGTACACATAGATGTAATTTTAGTGTCCTTCCCATTTTTAGAAAGTTCTATTAAATCATTGATTTTTACTCCTAATATATTTCCCATAACTTCTAAAAATCTTCCTGTTCCAGCAGAACATTTGTCATTCATGATAAAATCTGCTACCATTCCATCTTGCAAAGTAATTATTTTTGTATCTTGTCCACCTATATCTATAACAGTACAATCTTGTTTAAAAAGGTAATAAGCTCCTAATCCATGACAAGTTATCTCTGTAATAGTTTTATGTGCAAAAGGGATTGAAACTCTTCCATATCCAGTTCCTACTATTTTTGTATCCTCTTTTATATATCCCATATCCTCTAATTTTTTTAAAATATTATCAGAAGTTTCTACACAACTCCAACCAGTTGGTAGAGTAAACTTTTCTATTATCTTTTCAGAATCCATAACAACTACTTTTGCTGCTGTAGACCCAATATCTATTCCTATAAAAAACAAAATTCCTCCTTATGTCAAATCCTATGATATTCCTTTAGTCAATCCTGATATTAAATATCTTCTAAAGACAAATGAAAATATCATAGGAGGTAGTAGTGTTAAAATACCCGCTGCTGCTATCTGTCCATACAATATTAAATCCTTTGATGAAAACTCAGCTAAGAGAACAGTAAGAGGCTTTACATCTCTTGAAGCTGCTAATATTAAAGGTAACTGGTATTGACTCCAAGCTCTTAAAAATATGATTAACATTCCAGTAATGATTATAGGGTAAACATTTGGAAGTAATATTTTTAGTATGACTTGAAATCTTGTGCATCCATCAATTAATGCCATCTCTTCTATCTCTATTGGAAACTCTTTAAAATAGTTCATAGTTATCCAAGTTACAAGTGGAAGAAAAGATGAAACATAAATTATTGCTAACCATCCTATACTATTTAAAAGATTTAATTTTGAAAATAAAGTATAGAGTGGAATTATTGTAGTAAAAAATGGAATAACCATAGTTGATAAAAGAATTGTCATAAATATTTTAATTCCTTTTATTTTTCTAAATCTAGCAAAAGCGTATCCGCTCATAACTGCTAGAGGTGTACCTATAATAATAGTTATTGCACTAGTAAAAAGAGAGTTTTTCATAGCAAGTAAAAAATTACTTCCCTCTTTTACTTTCGGATTTAGTAATTTTAAATAATTTGAAAAATTGATACTCTTAGGGAAGAAAACTAATTTATCATTAAAAATATCTTTTTCAAAACTAATACTTATAATAAAACACCAAATTATTGGAACTAGTATAAAGATTAAAAAGAGGAAAACAGCAATATAATAAATAAGATTATTTTTATCTTTCTTCATCATTTTTCTCCCTTTTTAAAAATTTTATATAAATAAGACCTATTACTCCTAAAATAAGTGTTAATGTATAAGAGATAGCACTTCCATAACCTATATTTAGAAAAGAAAAAGTCTGTTTATAGTTGTATAACATAAAAGGTTCTCCTAATTTTCTAAATCCTACAAGAGCTACTACTTCATCAAAAATATTTATACTAGCTAAGATTAAATTAATTATTACAATTAAAAATGTAGGTTTAAGTATTGGAATTAGTATATCTTTTATTTTATAAAATGTTGAAGCACCATCTACTTCTGCTGCTTCAAAAATATCATCTGGTATAGCTTTTATATTTGCTAAAATTAAAATACTGCAAAATGGTATTACTCTCCAAGAAAGTATTATTCCAAAAATTATTAAAGAGATATATCTATTATTTAACCAAAGTATAGCACCATCTACCACTCCCAAATAATAAAGAACTTTATTAATTAATCCAAATTCTGGATAAAACATAAACTTCCAAATAACTCCATTTACAACTGGAGGGAGAGCCCAAGGGATAATAGCAATAGCTGTAAGAAAATTACTAATTTTTCCCTCTCTATTCAGAATTAGAGCTATTATAAAACTAAATATTACTCCAATAATTAAAACAATGACTACAATTATACTTGTGTTTATAAGAGAGCTATAAAAATCTAAGTCTCTAAATATTTCAATATAGTTTTGAAGCCCTATAATTTTTTTATCATAGGGCTTAGTTAACTTGTAAAATTGTAAACTATATATTAAGGTAAGTAGTATTGGATATAGTATTGTCGTAATTACTATAAAAATCCCTGGCAGTACTAAAATGTAGGGAAATATTTTATCTTTTCTACTCATTAATTTTTAAGAAGCTCCTTTATTTTTACATCAATTTGGTTAACTGCTTCTTCAGGAGTAATATTTCCACTAGCCATACTATTAATAGCATTATAAATAGAACTACTCATTTCTGCATAATAAGCTGGTACTCCATTAGGGAAAGGAGATTTTACTAGAACAGAAGTTTCTTTCATAGCTCCAGGATTTTTAATCTCTCCAGCATCTATAACAGCATTTAAAACAGAAGTTCTTGTTGGAATAGCACTAATCTCTTTAAAGAAAGCTCTTTGTGTATCTTGAGAAGTATACCATTTAACAAACTCTTTTGCTGCTTCTTTATTTTCAGATAGAGAAGATACTCCTACTGCCTCTGTTAAAGCCATAGTTTGTGTAGTTTTTCCATCTTTACCAGGTGGAAGAATAACTTCAATTTCACCAATAGCTTTAGATTGAGTCGGGTCAACAGCTCTTGCTATGAAAGATGTAGGTCCAATCATAAAAGCTGCATCTTTACTTAAAATCTGTCTATAGCTATCTAAACCATTTAAAGTTAGATTAGCTGGATTAATAAGCTCTTTCTTTAACATATCATTTACAAAATTTAAAGTAGTTAGAGCATTTTCTTTATTCAAAGTACCATCTTCATTAAAAACTTTTCCATCTCTTAGATAAGTTAACCAAATAAATGATGTAGTTGTTGCTTCATTAGCATTTAGTGGGAATGTATATGGATATTTTAAAATATTTTTTTCTTTTAATATTTCCATATCTGCCATTACATCATTCCAAGTTTGAGGTTCATCTAAACCTACTTGTTCATATATCACTTTATTATAATATCCTATACGAAAATCATTTGCATAAGGTACTGCTAATACTTGACCATTTACAATAAATGTTGAAATACTTGGAATATCATTGATATCTTCTTGTGAAAGTTCGATAGGCTCTAACCATTTAGCTTTTTCAAACTCTCCTATCCAAGACCAATCTACTTCAAAAACATCAGCAGCTGCTTTATTTCCACTTGCTGCTATTGCAATTTTATTTCTCATATCATCCCAAGAAACTGTTTCTACATTTACTTTAATTCCTGTTTCTTTTTCAAACTCTGCTAACATATTCTGTGGTGGCACTCCCCAGTCTGGAATCATAAATGTTATTTCCTGATTTTTTTCCTGCTTTGTTGTGGGCTCATCTTTAGAACATCCACTTAAAATGATAGTTCCAGATAGTACTAAGGATGTTGCCAATAAAAATTTTTTTCTCATATTTTAACCACTCCTTTATTTTGTTAGCTAAAGATAGTATAAAAGATATTTTTATTAATGTCAATGATTTCAAAGGTTTATTTACTACTTTAAACATAAAAAATACACCTGATATCAAAAATATCTGGTGTATTTTTATAAAGTTAATTAATTTTTAGTTAATATCTCTTTTTAGAAGCAATCCATTGGAAAATATTGATTCCATTGTCATTGATAGGAGAGTTATGTAGTGTATAGAAGTAAGAACCATGTGGATCATACTTATTTCCATCAATAACAACATCTTTATATTCTGTGTAAACTACATCTGCACCTATACTCTTTAGATATTTAAAAGACTCTCTTGAATTTGATACAGGGACAGTAGTATCATCTGAAGCATGAACTAACCAGATAGGGGTATCTTTTACTGTATTTAATTCTTCTGTACTTGGCATATAAGCTGGACAAGTAATGAAGGCAGCAGCAAACAGGTCTGTGGCATAAACTAATGTCTTAAAAGTTTGATACCCACCCATAGAACAACCACCAATATATATTCTATTTTTATCTATTTCTGGATTTTCCCTAATATAAGTTTTTATTAAATTTACTAAATCTGGAGTATAATCCTTTTCTCCAACTAACTCTCTTTTACCTACAAAAAATGATTTCATCCAAAATGTAGGAGTTTGAGGAGCTAAGACATAAGGAGTATCAAATATTTTTTGAGCATCCTCTTCAACAAAAGCTACTCCTCCACGATTTCCCAATATTTGAGTAATATTACTATCTCCACCTTCACCAGCACCATGTAACCAAATGATTAGAGGATGTTTATTACCATCTTTTTGAGGTTTAAAATCTCTGTATTTTAAACCATACATTTCACCAGCAGTAAATTTATCTACATCTTTAATTTTTAAAGATTTCATATAATATTTATATGTATCTTTTTTTATATATAAGGAAATTATAATTTGACTTTTTAAGAGAAAAATAAGGAATTAGTTAATATTTCTATTAGAAGTTTAATAAAATAAGAAAAAATAAATATTTTTGTAACACAAAAAAGCTGATTTTAATCAGCGCTACCAACAATATTCTTTCCAACAAATGGAGCCTTTTGATATATTAAAATATGAAATTCTTCTTACTTTCATTTTAATTTTACAATTAAAACAATAGAAAGGATTTATTCCAAATGTTTTCCAGATTTTCTAGTTGAT
>NZ_GL987994.1:0-21177 GCF_000158195.2 Fusobacterium mortiferum ATCC 9817 | reverse complement strand
TTATGAGCGCTACCGCACAGAGGGCATTGATAAACAATGAAAGCTTTATCAATTGAACAAGCAAGAAATTTTTGAATAGTCTCTTCAATGTAAAGAAAATGATTATAGTAAAAATATTTTTTGACATGAGTTAAAAGATTTGATATATTAATATCAGAGAATATGTGTTTTAAAAGCATGTATATCTCCTTTTGTATATTTTGTTTGGCGACTATATTATACAAAAAAAGAGAGCTGAGTAAAGCATTTTTTTAATGCTACTCAGCTTTTTTTATTTGAAATAATATAAACTGTGTTATAATATAAAAAAATAATTTGAGGTGAAAGGATGTCATTGTTAAAAAAAATACAAAACTATGTAAAAGATTATGCTGAAATAATAGCAGATATATTACAATGTGATGTAGAAATAGCAGATGAAGACCTAGTAAGAATAGCTGGAACTGGGCAATATAGTGAAAATATAAATGAACTATGTAAGGGAATTGTTTATAAAAATGTTTTTGAAACAAAAAAAAGTAGAATATTAATAAACCCTAAAGAAGATGAATTATGTGAAGAGTGTTCTCATAAAGATACTTGTACTGAAACATTAGAGATGTCAGCTCCTATTTTTTATAAGGATAAAGTTATTGGGGTTATTGGATTAATATGTTTTACTGAAGAAGATAAAAAGAGATTATTAAAAAATATGGAAACTTATTTAAAGTTTACAGAAAAAATAGGAGATTTTATATCTGGAAAGGTATTTGAATTAGAAGAAGAGCTTGAAAAAAAAGAGATAATGGGAATAATGAAGCAAATTATTAATAACTATGATAAATGTGTTTTAGTAGTTGATAGTGAAGGGAAAATCTTAGATGCAAATGATTTAGCTTTAAAAGAGTTAAAGATTGAGAGTGGATTAGGATTAGCTTATCAAAGAATAAATATTATTCCTAAAAATGAGGCACTTTTTGGTAAAGATATATTTTCAGCAGAGATTAATAGAGAGAAATATAATTTAATCGGAACTTTAATTCCAGTGACTGGATTTTCTTCAAAGGAATATAAGATATTTTTATTTGAAAACTTTAATTTTGATAAAAGTAAAGAGATATCTAAAAATAAATATGCTGCTAATAATATTTTTCTTGAAGATATAATAAGTAAATCAGAAAAAATGAGTAAGTTAAAAGAAAAAATAAGAAAGATAGCTAAAACACAATCAACAGTACTTATAACTGGAGAAAGTGGAACAGGAAAAGAATTGATAGCAAGAGCTATTCATAATTGTAGTGATAGAGCAAAACAACCATTTATTGCTATTAATTGCGGTGCTATACCAGAAAATCTATTAGAAAGTGAATTGTTTGGATATGTAAAAGGAGCTTTTAGTGGAGCTAGTAATGAGGGAAGAGTAGGAAAATTTGAATTAGCTAATAATGGAGTTATATTTTTAGACGAGATAGGAGAAATGCCATTTTTTCTTCAAGTTAAGCTTTTAAGGGTATTACAAGAAAGAACAATTGTAAGAATTGGTTCTAATAAATTGATAAATTTAAATATCAGAGTGATAGCTGCAACTAATAAAAATTTATTAAAATTGGTAAAAGAAGGGAAATTTAGAGAAGATTTATATTATAGATTAAATGTAATTCCTTTAAAAGTTCCAGCTTTAAGAGAGAGACAAGAAGATATACTATTGTTGAGAGATTATTTAAATACAAAGTATAGTAAGTCATTAGGAAGTTCTAAAATTGTAATGGATGATGATATAAATGAAATATTTTTAAAACATAGCTGGCCTGGGAATGTTAGAGAGTTGGAAAATAGTGTGGAATTTTTATTAAATATGTCAGATGAAAATGGAAATATAGATGAGGAAACAAGAGAGGATTTAAAAAGAAATTTGAAAAGTAATAGTAAATATGATGATAAAATTCTTGAAAAAAAGGTAATAGAAGATGATGAAATAATAACTTTAGAAGAGAGTGAAAAGAGGTTAATTTCTAAAGCCTTAAGAATTTATGGATCTGATACTACTGGAAAAAATATATGTGCTGAGAAATTAGGAATAGGAATAGCAACTTTATATAGAAAAATAGAGAAATATAAATTATAATTTTCTCAAAGTGATAAAAAAAATTATCATAAAAATATCAATAAAATTAATAGAGCAAAAATAAAAAATAAAAAAATGTTTAAAAATAAAAAATAAAAAAATATATTGTTCAGATATTTTTTTTAAAAAAATAATTGCACTAAATATGCACTAATAATGAGAAAAAATTACCTTAATTAAACAAGGTAATTTTTTTTATTTTTTGGCACATAAATTGCTTATATAATCTACTAAAGATATTTTATCAGGAGGGATAATTTTGATATTAAAAAATGGAAGAGTGATAACTCAAGATAAAGATAGACCATACATAGAAGATGGAGCAGTAGTAATAGAGGGAAATAAAATAATAGCTGTAGATACTACAGAAAATATTCTAGCAAAGTACAAAGAGGAAGATATTATTGATGTAGATGGAAAAGTAATAATGCCAGGATTTATCAATACTCATCACCATATTTATAGTGCTTTTGCTAGAGGAATGGCATCATCAGGGAAGCCAAATGAAAACTTTTTAGAAATACTTGAAAATTTATGGTGGAAGATTGATAAAAAATTAAGTTTAGAAGATCTTAAGTATAGTGCTTATACAACATATATAGATTGTATAAAAAAAGGAGTAACAACAGTATTTGATCATAATGCTAGTCCATTTGCAGTAACAGGTAGCTTAGATTCAATAGCAGATGCAGCGAAAGATTTAGGACTTAGAACTTGCCTTTGCTATGAAGTATCAGATAGAGATGGAGAAAAAATTGCTCAAGAAGGAATAGATGAAAATATAAACTTTATAAAGAAATATAATACAGATGAGCAAAACATGATAAAAGGAATGTTTGGATTACATGCTTCATTTACTTTATCAGATGAAACATTAAGAAAATGTGATGAAGAGTTAAAAGGATTAAATGCTGGATATCATGTTCATGTTGCTGAAGGAATAGATGACTTAGAGCAATGCCTAGAAAAATATGGAAAAAGAGTTGTTGAAAGACTAAGAGATATGAATATCTTAGGAGATAAAACTATAGCTGTTCATTGTATCCATGTAACTGATGATGAGTTAAATATTTTAAGAGATACAAATACAATGGTAGTTCACAATCCAGAATCAAATATGGGAAATGCAGTAGGATGTCAACCATTCTTAGAACTACATCAAAAAGGGATAACAATAGGATTAGGAACAGATGGTTATACAAGTGATATGACAGAGTCAATGAAGGTGGCTAATATAATTCATAAACATGTAAAACAAAATCCTTCAGTAGCTTGGGGAGAAGTTCCTGTATCTATGTTTGAAAATAATAGAAAAATAGCTCAAAAATATTTTAGTGGAGATTTAGGAATATTAAGAGCTGGAGCTTTAGCAGATGTGATAGTAGTAGATTACGATCCACTTACTCCTATGAACGAAAATAATATTAATTCACATATTTTATTTGGATTTACAGGAAAAGATGTAGTTACAACTATTATAGATGGTAAAGTAATAATGCAAGATAGAAAACTTGTAGGAATAAATGAGAAAGAGATATTTAAAACATCAAGAGAAGTAGCAAAAAAATTATGGGATAGAATGTAAAAACTATAGATGAGGGAGAGGATATTTTTATGGATGCAACAACTAATAAAGTAGAAAAAGTAGACCAAATGTTACCTATAGGAGATTTAGTTCTTCTTGGGATCCAGCATATAGCTGCTATGTGTGCAGGAGCTATGGCTGTCCCAATAATATTAGGAAATATTTTAGGATTAGATTCTGTACAAATTAACCATTTAGTAAGTGCATCATTTATGATGGCAGGATTAGGAACTTTGATTCAAACACTAGGGATAAAAAACTTTATAGGATCAAGACTTCCTATGGTAGAAGGAGTAAGTTTTGCTGGAGTAGGAGCACTTTCAGCTATTGGATTAACTTATAGTTCAACAGATCCATTAACAGGATTACAAATTATGTTTGGAGCAACATTAGTATCAGGATTATTCTGTTTCTTAATGGCTCCAGTATTTGGAAAATTATTAAAGTTTTTCCCACCACTAGTATCAGGAACAGTAGTTACTTGTATGGGATTATCACTTATTCCAGTAGCCATTAGATGGGCAGGAGGAGTACCAGGAACTCCATCATTTGGAAATTTCCAAAATATTTCACTAGCTTTAATAACTTTAATAATAATAGTTGTTATTCAAAAGTTATCAAAAGGATTTTTAGGAAATATAGCAATCTTAATAGGAATAGTTTTAGGAACATTAATAGCAATATTTATGGGAGTAGCAGACTTCTCAAGTGTTGCAACAGCAGATTTTGTAAATATTAATACACCATTAAAATATGGTATAAAATTTGATATTACAGCAATACTATCATTATTCTTAGTTCAGTTAGTAATAATGACAGATGCTACAGGAAATCAATTAAATCTTTCAAATATTTGTGGTGTAGATGAAAAGGATGCTAAGAGATTAGCAGCAGGACTTAGAGGTCATGGACTTTCATCAATGTTAGCAGGAATTTTTAATACTTTCCCTCACTCACTATTTGGACAAAACGTAGGTATAGCTGCAATTACAGGTGTAGCAAGCCGTTTTGTAGGAACAGCAGCAGGAGTTATCTTATTACTTATAAGCTTCTTCCCAAAAGTAACAGCAGTATTTACTTCAATTCCATCTCCAGTATTAGGAGGAGCAGGAATAATAATGTTCGGTATAGTTGCTGCTAATGGAATAAAAAGATTAGGAGAAGTAAATTATGTTGGAAATAAAAATCTTATGATAGTAGCAACAAGTATTGGAGTAGCTTTAATTCCAATAGCAGTTCCAGAATTTTTCAAATTTTTCCCAGCTTGGGGAAAAATACTTTTCCAAAGTGCAGTTACACTTGGATGTTTAACAGTTTTAATACTAAATGTTGTGTTTAACGAACTTGGAAAAAAGAAATAAAATAAGTAAGTAAAATTAAAATAAAAGCTTTAAAGGATCAATGGAGGAAAAAAATGAGAGATATAATGGTACCTATGTCGTTTGACAAACTGATAAACCAATGCTTAACTGAGTATAGAACTAAAAAATCGTTATTTGATGTAAAAGCAATAGTAACTGCTGATACAGAAAAAAATATGGAATTTTGTGGAAGAGGATTAGAGAGTCCATTAGGAGTAGCAGCAGGACCTCATACTCAATTAGCTCAAAATATAGTTGCTTGTTATGCTGGTGGAGCTAGATTTATAGAGTTAAAAACTGTTCAAGTAATGTATGGAGAAGAGTTAGGAATTCAAAAACCTTGTATTCGTGCTAATGATGAGGGATATAACGTTGAATGGTCATCAGAATTACATGCTTTAGAAGCTATGAATGAATATATTAGAGCATGGTTTGCTACTAAGATAGTTGCAAAAGAGTTTGGATTAGGAAATCCAGATGCTTTCCAATTTAATATGAGTGTTGGATATAACTTAGAGGGAATAAAAACTCCAGCAGTAGATGGTTTCTTAAATGGATTAAATGATGCATCAACTACAAAAGTTTTCCAAGAGTGTAAGCAATATTTATTAGATAACTTACACCTATTTGAAAATGTAGATGCTGATTTTATCAATTCAATTCCAGCTCATGTATGTAATACTATAACATTATCAACTATGCATGGATGTCCAGCAGATGAGATAGAAAAAATTGCAGCTTACTTAATAGAAGAGAAAGGATTTAATACATTTATAAAATGTAACCCTACTCTATTAGGATATGATTATGTAAGAAAAATTATGGACGATATGGGATATGATTATCTATCAATAGATAAACATCAATTTGAAATAGATTTAAAATTTGATCAAGCTGTAAAAATGATAAATAATTTAATAGCTTTAGCAAAAACAAAAGGTGTAAAATTTGGAGTTAAGTTATGTAACACTATGCCAGTTGATATTAAGCATAAAGAGTTACCAGGAAATACAATGTATATGTCAGGAAAAAGCTTATATCCATTAGCAATATCTCTAGCTAAAATATTAGGAGAAGCTATTGGAGAGGGATTAGAAATCTCTTTCTCAGGTGGAGCAGATAAAAATAATATAGATGAGATATTTGAAGCAGGAATCTATCCTATAACTGTATGTACAACTCTATTACAACCTATGGGATATGAAAAATTAGCTAAACTATATGAGCAATTACATGCTATTGAATATCCAACTGCAAGAAAATTAAACCTTGCTAAGATAAATGAATTAGTAGAAAAAGTAAGAACTGATAAAAATTATTGTAAATCAGAGGCTCAAAAAAAGAAAACAGATGAGCATATAAGCTATGAAGGAGTATCTGAAAAAGATAACTTAAAATGTAAAGTACTTTGCCAAACTTGTATCAGAGTATGTCCTAACAGAGCAAATACATATATAGAAACATCAGAAGGAAAAATCTTACTTCATATAGATGATTCATGTAATGAGTGTGGAAACTGTCAATACTTATGTATTCAACCATGTTTACCATATAGAGATAGACTTACTTACTTCTCATCAAAACAAATGATGGAAGAAAGTGAAAATAAAGGACTTTCAATTCAAGGCGATAAATATCTAGTTCGTCTTGAGAAAGAAATTGTAGAGTGTACTTATGATGAGCTTTCAGATTTTATGAAGTCAGTTGTGGACTCAATTAAGAAAACACATTCATATTTAATTTAATTATTCTAAGGAGTAGATTAAGATGGAATTACTTTTAAAGAATGCAAATATTGTTACAGATAAAGAAACTTATATGAGTGATATCTATATAAAAGATGGGGTTATAGTTAATATAGATAAAAAAATTGAAATACCAGGAGTAAAAACTGTAGATATAGGGGGAAAATATCTAGTTCCTGGGGGGATAGATGTACATACTCATTTTGATATAGATGTTGGAATAGCAAGGTCAGCAGATAATTTTTATACTGGAACACTGGCAGCTGCTTGTGGAGGAACAACTACAATAGTAGACCATATGGGGTTTGGACCAAAAGGTTGTAACTTACACCATCAATTAAATCTATATCATGATTTGGCAAAAGATTCTGTAATAGATTATAGCTTTCATGGGGTAATTCAACATATAGATGAAGATATAATAAGTGAGATAGATGAGATGATAAAAGATGGAATTCCATCTTTTAAGGGATACATGACTTATGGATATAAATTATCTGATATGGAAATGTTAAAACTTTCAGAAAAATTAGGAAAAACAGGTGGACTACTTACAGTCCACCCTGAAAATAATGATATAGTGGAATTTTTAAGAGAAAAATTAGCAAATGAAGGAAAACTAGCTCCAATTTATCATGCTAAAAGCAGACCAGATAAATGTGAAGGAGAGGCAGTTAATAGAATGATAGATATTACTGCTCAAACTAATTGTCCACTTTATATAGTTCATCTTTCTTCAAATGAAGCATTGGAACATATAAAAAGAGCTAAAGATAGAGGGCAAAAGATTTATTCAGAAACTTGTCCTCAATATTTAGTATTAGATGAAGAGATGTACAATAGAGAAGATGGAGTAAAATTTATTTGTAGTCCACCTATAAGAGAAAAAAGTAATCAAGAAAAATTATGGGAAGGAATACAACAAGGATATATTCAAACTATTGCTACTGACCATTGTTCTTTTAATTATAAAATGAAGAAAGAGATGGGAGGAGAAGATTTCAGAAAATGTCCAAATGGACTTCCTGGAGTTGAAACAAGAATGCCTATTATGTTTTCTGAAGGAGTATCTAAGGGAAGAATATCAGTAAATAAATTTGTAGAGATAACAAGTACAAATCCAGCTAAGTTATTTGGTATGTATCCTAAAAAAGGGACTATTCAAGTAGGAGCAGATGCAGACCTAGTAGTAATAGATCCTAATTTAACTAAAAAGATAAGCGTTGTAGATTTACATGAAAATGTTGATTATACATCTTTTGAAGGAATAGAAGTAAAAGGATATCCTGTTATGACAATATCTAGAGGGGAGATAATTGTAGAGGATAACAAATTTGTAGGAGAAAAAGGAAGAGGAAGATTTATAAAAAGAGCTTCTTTTGAATATTAAGATTGGAGGATAAGATGGAAGATAAGTTCAGTTTTATAGTAAATGGAAAGACAATAGTTACAACTGAAGATGTAAACTTATTAGATTTTTTAAGAGATGATTTAGGATTAATATCTGTAAAAGATGGTTGTAAAGAGGGAGCTTGTGGAACTTGTACAATACTTGTAGATGGAAAAGCTATGAAATCTTGTATATTTACAACTAAAAAAGTAGCTGGAAAAGAGATTACAACAATTGAAGGATTTACTGAAAGAGAAAAAGAAGTATTTGCATATGCTTTCACAGAGTGTGGAGCTGTTCAATGTGGATTCTGTATTCCAGGAATGGTAGTAGCAGCTAAAGCTCTATTCTTAAGAACATTAGATCCAACTAGTGATGAAGTTAAAAAAGCATTAGTAGGAAATATTTGTAGATGTACTGGATATGTAAAAATAGAGCAAGCTATTATGTTAGCAGCTAAATTATTTAGAGAAAATACACCTGTTCCTCATAGAGAGTGTAAAGGATTAATCGGAACAAATGTTCATAGAGTAGATGCTGAGGCAAAAACTTTAGGAATAGCAAAATATGCTGAAGATTATACAGTAGAAGGAATGTATTATGGAAGTGCTGTAAGAAGTAAATATCCAAGAGCAAAAGTTCTATCTATTGACACATCAGAAGCTTTAAAATTAGAAGGAGTATTAGGAGTACTTACAGCTGATGATGTACCAGGAAAAAATAATATAGGACACTTAGAGTTTATTTCTGACTGGGATGGATTTATACCAGTAGGTGGAATAACTAGATATATTGGAGATGCTGTTGCATTAGTAGTAGCTAAAGATAAGAAAACTCTAGCTGAAGCTAAAAAACTTGTAAAAGTTGAATACGAAGAGTTACCAGGATTATTTACTCCAGAAGAAGCAATGGCAGAAGGAGCTCCATTAATCCACAGTAAACCAAATAACATTTTAGTAAGAGAATTATTAAAAAGAGGAAATTCAGAAGAGGCTATAAAAAATTCTAAATATGTAGTAACTAATACTTACTATACTCCAGCAACTGAACACGCATACTTAGAGCCAGAGTGTGCATTGGCAATACCAACAGAAGATGGAGTACAACTATATACTGCAAGCCAATCAATATTCGATGAGCAAAGAGAAGTTTCAAGATTCTTAGGAATAGAAAAAGAAAAAGTTAGAGTAATCGCTGCTTATGTAGGTGGAGGTTTTGGTGGTAAAGAAGATATGACTGTTCAACACCATGCAGGACTTGCTGCTTATATATTCAAAAAACCAGTTCAAGTACTATTAACAAGACAAGAAAGTATTAATATAAGTACAAAAAGACATGCTATGAAAATAGAGATGACAACAGCTTGTGATGAAAATGGAAAACTTACAGCTATGAAAGCTAAGTTAATTTCTGATACAGGAGCTTATGCATCATTAGGAGGACCAGTATTACAAAGAGCATGTACACATGCAGCTGGACCATATAACTATCAAAATATAGATATTGAAGGAATAGCAGTTTATACAAATAATCCACCTGCTGGAGCATTTAGAGGATTTGGAGTTACTCAATCAGCTTTTGCAATTGAATCAAATATAAACCAATTAGCTGAGATGGTAGGAATTACTCCATGGGAAATGAGATATAGAAATGCTATTAGACCTGGACAAGTATTACCAAATGGACAAATTGCTGATGAAGGAACAGCATTAGTAGAAACATTAGAAGCAGTAAAAGATATATATGATAATAACAAAATAGTAGGAATAGCTTGTGCTATGAAAAACGCTGGTATAGGAGTTGGATTACCAGATATAGGAAGATGTAGAATAACAATAGTTGATGGAGAGATAAGAGTAAGAACATCAGCTGCATGTATAGGTCAAGGAATTGCTACTGTATGTAAACAAATGGTTTGTGAAACAATTGGAGTAGATCCTAAATTAGTAGTAGTAGAAGGACCAGATACTCATGTAACTCCTAACTCAGGAACTACAACAGCATCTAGACAAACTGTATTTACAGGGGAAGCAACAAGACAAGCAGCATTAGCTCTTAAGAAAGAGTTAGAAACAAAAACTTTAGCTGAATTAGAAGGTTGGGACCACTATGCAGAATATTCTGGAATAACAGATAAGATGGGATACGACAAACCAAATCCTGTAAGCCACGTAGCTTATGGATATGCAACTCAAGTAGTTGTATTAGATGAAGCTGGAAAAGTTACAAAAGTAGCAGCAGCTCATGATGTAGGAAAAGCTATTAACCCAAGAGCACTAGAAGGACAAATTGAAGGTGGAGTTGTAATGGGATTAGGATTTGCTTTAACTGAGGTTATGCCAATAGTTAAAGGAGTTCCTCAAGTCAAGTTTGGAACTTTAGGACTATTCAGAGCAACTAATGTACCTGAAATAGAAACTACAATAGTAGAGAAAAATAAAGCAGAATTAGCATATGGAGCAAAAGGAGTAGGAGAGATTACTGTTATTCCTACAGCACCAGCAGTTCAAAATGCTTACTATAAATATGATGGAGTATTTAGAACTTCATTACCTTTAGAAAAAACAGCATATAAAAAATAATTTGAGGAGTGATATAGATGAAAAAAGTAATTCACACAGAAAAAGCACCAGCAGCTTTAGGACCATATTCACAAGCTATAGAGGCTAATGGAATGTTATTTGTATCAGGACAAATCCCATTTGTTCCAGAAACAATGACATTAGTATCTGATGATGTAAAAGCTCAAACAAGACAATCATTAGAAAACGTAAAAGCAATAGTAGAAGCAGCTGGATATTCAATGAAAGATGTTGTAAAAGCAGGAGTATTCATCAAAGATATGAACGACTTCGCAGCAATCAACGAAGTATACAATGAGTATCTTGGAGATGTAAAACCAGCAAGAGCTTGTGTAGAAGTAGCAAGACTTCCAAAAGATGTAAAAGTTGAAATAGAAGTTATCGCTGTTAAATAGTTAAACTCAGATAAAAAGCTGAAGGGAATTTTCTCTTCAGCTTTTTATTTATATTTACTTATATTAAAAACGATAATATAAATTAGTAGATAATATTGAGTCTGCTTTTTTGAACTCGTCAAATCTTATATCTAAATTAATTCCAACTCCAAAGTTTTCTGAGAAACTTTTTTCAATACCTGTTCCAATCCAAGTTGTGTTTTTAATTTGATTTATTCCTTTAAAAGTATGTTCAGTAGAACTATTGTTAAATTTTCCTTTAAAACTTAAATCTCTATTTCCAATATTGATTTGTTGATTGATATGTGAAGTAAATTTTAAATTTTCATTAATTTTATAATCACTACGTAATCCTAAGATAATATTTTGTTGTATATATGTTTTATTTTTAGCAGTAATCCCCCAACTAACATTATTTTCATCAAATCCTTTTCTATCTAAAATATCTAATGAGAAACCAGCATATGGGGTAATATATTTGAAGTCTTTTCCAAGTTCTAAATATGTAGAATACATAATATCGTTATGCTTTATCTTTCCATTTTGTAAACTTCCATCTTGAGCTAGAAGAGAACGATTTACTTCAGTATCAAAATTTGTTATTCCTATACGAGATAAGATATAATTATTATTTTCAAGATATTTTTTACCATAAAGAGATAGACCAACAGAGTCACTTTTATATTTTCCAGCAAATTTATTAAAGTCTGCACTACCATTAGAATAAGATATTGCAACTCCCACTTGATTGTTACCAAGTCTTCTATCAATACCAAAATGTCCACCATTAATTTTAGTATCAGCTGAAGCATAACCCTCTTTTTTTAGTTTCCCATTAGCCCCTTGGAAAGAAGCCCAACCTTGCCAATTAAAATCACTTTCATAAAAATCTTTTAATGTAGCTAAATGGTTTGAAATACCAGTATTAATATTTTGAGATTGTATAAAGTTTAGAGCTTGAGCAGATGCATAAATCTCTCCTGAAATAATTTCAGTGCTTGTTTTAAAAGTATCATTAGACATTGTTAATATTGTATTACCAAGTTCTTTCTCATTAGGAGTAAGAGTCCCTTTTTGATATTTTTCATCTAATTCTTTTAAGACAGTCTCTATTTTTTCAGCTGTATTTTTTGAACTTTCTCCAGCTTCTCCAAGATAAGCAATAGCATTTTCTCTTGATACAGTAGCAACTAATTTATTTTGAGTTTTTTCTAAAGAGATATTCCTCATTCCATTGATATTTATGTCTTCTATATCTCCAGTTATATTTTTAGCTTCTAAAATTTCTATATTTTCCTTGTTAGATGAAATGTAATTATTAGCTTCTAAATTAAGTATTAAATTATTAACATTAGCTTTATTTAAGATAGTTAATTTAGAACCTTGTGGAATAGTTAGAGTACCTCCATTATTATTATACTCTCCTAAAAAAGCTCTAGTTCCAGTTAATTTTAAATTTCCTTCATTTGTAACAGAAGAAAATTTCTCTTCTCCATCATCATATTTTATATATCCAACAACTGAATCATTATGTAAAACTAGAGTTCCCTTATCTTTGATATCTATTCCCGAAATATGTTTTTTATATATTTCAAGAGTACCTTCTTCTATTTTTGATTTTTTCCAAAAGTTATTATCGCCAGTTAGGACTAAAGTTCCTTCTCCTTTCTTTTTAACTCCAGAATCTCCATGAATATTATTTTCAAAATAGCTAATTGTATTTTTAGGAATATTAGCATTAAAATAATAATTCCAATCATTTGTATCTAAATTTTTAGGAGAAGCACTTAATAATGTTTCTAAAAAAGCACCTGGTCCTTTTAATGCTCTTTCTGTATTTAAAACTCCCCAACCATTTTTATAATCAGCTTGAGTTTCTTCAAATCTTTTATTTTCTTCAATGCCATTTCCTACTCCAACTTTATTAGTTGTTGTGAAAAGCGTCATTCTAACATCATTATTAGTCATCCAAGGAAATTTTGTTGCTACTTGTATAGCAGCATTTGAGACTCTAGGAGCAGCGAAAGAGGAACCATACTTACTTCCTACATTTCCATCAGCAGATATACTCCAATTTTTTGCAACACCTGCATAAGCTAAGTGCTGAGGGTAATAGTTTGAATTATTATTATTTCCATCAACCCCCACTACTGATATCCAACCTTTTTCAATGTTGCTTTTAATCATAGGAGCAGCAGCTTGGAGTCCAGCATTAGAAAGAGTTTGATTTCTTAAGTCAAGATTTCCATTTGACCAAATAAATAATGCATTATCCGCATTGATAGCTTCTTCATAGAAAGTTAAGCTTTCCTTTCCAGAATTATATATATCTTCGATATTACCTGTAGTTTTTAAACTAATAGCTTTTAAAAGCTCTTCACGAAATCTTTTTTTATCAGCATATATTTCTCTTTCATCTTTTGATGTCAGAGTAGAACCCCAAGATTGATTGAAGATTTTTACTTTTTTATTATTTTCACTATCTCCTTTTTTCATTTCTGTTAAAATTTTTTTATAGTCATCTAGGGAGAATTTTATTATATCTTGATTTCCATATTTAGAGCTTAGACTTGCAGCTACTATTTTTGGAGATATTCCATTAAGTAAAGTATCTAAAACTAACTCTCCGTGGTCAGTATAATTATTCTCATTTTTTTCTAATATAGTAATTTTATCTCCATATTTTTTTTCTAATTCATTACGATGAGTTAAAAAATTACTATCTAATATTCCTACTATTAGATTTTCACCCTTAGTATCAACTTGTGGAATTGTAGGTTTTGAGAAAACTAAAAGGTTAGGAAGTACTCCAGTAATAATTTGTTGATAATTATTGGTTAATTTAGGTTTTTCAATTTCATCTATTTTAGGATTTTCAATGGCAGGAGTATAAATTTCAGGATTTTTAGAAATTATTTTAGTAGGGGTTATACTTCTAGGAGCATTACTACCTCCACCTCCACTACCACAACTTGTTATCAAAAGAACTAAACATACTTGAAAAATTGGATTTTTAATATAATCATATTTTCTTTTCACTTTACTACCTCGTTTGCTAAAAATTTTATTTTATTCAAAAGTATTATATAATAAAAAAATTTTTTTTGTTTTTTTATGCTTGAAATTTTAAATTTTATACATAAAAAGTTGTTTTTTAAACTTTTATAAAAAAACTTGATTAATTTTAATATATAAACTAAAATTTATAAAAGAATTAAGAGTGATAAAATTATAAGGAGTTGGTAGATTGTGAGTAGTTATAAAAAAATAGGGATAATACTTTTTTTTACACTTATATTCTCGATAATATGTCTAGAAGTTTCAAAAGAGAAAAAAGATTTTATATATGTAATACCTAATATAAAAAATGTTGAAATATTGAATCCAAACTTTGGAAGTTATAAATTAGAAAGTATGAGTTCAAATATTAATAAAGATGAGATAAAACAACTTAATATTTTAAATGGGAGTATATTTTATAATGTACCTAATGGAGATTATAAAATTATAGGTGAATATTTTCAGGATAGAGATGAAGTAACTATAAAAAAAGAAAAAGATTGGGAAAAGATTCATCTTAATTTAGAAGGTGTAAACTTTACAAGTATAGAGGAAAAGTTTTTGATATTTCTAACAATATTATTAATAACTTTTAATGGTTATCTTTATTGTAATATTTATAAAAAATTACCTAAAAAAGTATTTTAAATTACTCTTTTTTTCTTTTAACTTTAAAAATTATTTTGAGTTTAAGATTATTTCCTACCAATAATTTTATAATTTTATTAGATTTTATAATAACGAGAGTAATTTTTTATATGTTAATATTTTATTTCATTCAAAATATATTTCCTAAAAAAATGAAAAAAATAAGAATATTAACTTATACTATATTGGGAATAATTTACTTCTATAATGTAGTAATAGCTTTAATAATTTATTCTCCACAATTTTTAATTTATTTAATAGACGAACACAAAGAGTTTTTAAGAGTTCTATCTTTTTTAAGAAAAAATATAGACTTAAGTAGAGTTTTATTTTTGTTATTAATTATGATATTTTTTAATAATAGAAAAAAGATAAAGAAAGAAAATATATTTAGTTGGGGTATTATTTGGATTTCCTTTTTTCTTTTAGAGTTTTTTAGAGAGTTTTTTCCAGTTGCAGAAAACTTAACTTATTTTATTGATTTAATGGAATTATTTTCACTCTATTGGTTTTTTATATTTTATACTTTTAAGATATATAGTAGAAATGTTTTAAGAGTAATACTATATTCTATGACAATTACTTTAAGCTATGTATCTCTTTTTTATTTTAAAAATATATCAGAATCAGCTATAATTTTGGGAACTGTTATTTTATTAGATTTTTATGCTCTTACAATCAATAAAATTATGTATGTAGAAACTCCTAAGATAGAACATATTTATAATAGATTATGTATTATAAATAATATAGAGGAATTTGAAAGAATTTTAGCAAATGAAATTAATAAAGAACTTTATTTAGATGAGGTTAGAGTAAAAATATTAATTCATAAAAAAGAAATTTTAAATTATGTAGAAGAAAATTTAGAAGATAGTAATATATTACCAAAAGAAATATTAAAATTAAAAAGATATGATTATGCTTATAAAATAGGTTTTGATAAAAATAAGGAGATTGCTCTTGTTTTTATTAAGGAAAATGAAAATTCTTTATCTTTAGCAGAGCAGAATTTTTTATCTGAATTATTTATTAAAAGTGCAAATCTAATAAATAAATTGAGAATAGAATATCTTTATAGGGAGGTAAAATAGATGAAAATAGGTTTGAATGTAGATGAAAATTTGAAGACCCTTTTTGATGAAATTTCCTCTTTAGAATATTTAGATATAGAAGTAGATGAATGTAAGTTAGATGATATTGATATAATTATAATTGATACAAGGAAAGAAAAATTAAATGAATATTTAACCAAATATAAGCAAAAGGGAATTTTGATAATAGCTCTAGTAGGAGAAGAGGATATATATAAAATGAGAGAGTTATTTTTAAGTGGATTAATAGATGATTGTATAGTGAGAAAAGATATTTTTAGGGTAGAAGAGAGTATTGCTAAATTTTTATCTCAAGGGAAAAAATATGATATTTTTTATCTTTCAGATACATTTAAAAAGGGCGTGTATAAATTTTCAGAAGTAAACTATATAACTTATTCAAGTGTTAATAGAAGAGTTGAATTTCATTTGGTTAATTCTGAAATTTTTGATGTGAAAAAAAGTTTTTCTGAGATAGAAGAAAGAATAAAGAATGTAAATAATTTTTATAAATTAGATAGAAGTACAATAATTAATCTCAATCTAATTCAAATTTTAGATTTTAAAGAGGAACAGATAATATTTAAGAATAAAGAGTATATTTATACAAGTAAAATAAAATTAAAAGAGTTAGAAAATAATTATTTAAAGGATAAAAAATGGAACTTTTTAATATTTTAAACTAGATTAAAATATTAGGTAAATAGAATAAAATTGATAAATGTGGTATAATATAAAAAAATATAGTTTAAGGAGTAAAAATGGCAACAAAAAGTTTAGAAAGACTTATAGATGAATTTAATAAATTACCAGGAATAGGAAGAAAAAGTGCTGCTAGACTTGCTTTTCATGTATTAGAGATGAGAGAGGAACAGGTGGAAAGTTTTATAGAAGCACTTCGTGAAGCTAAAGAGGTAATTAAAAGATGCCCTAAGTGTGGAGATTTTTGTGAAAATGATCTATGTGATATCTGTAGTAATGAACTGAGAGATAGTCATACTATATGCGTAGTAGAGGATAGTAGAGATGTTATATCTTTTGAAAAAATGGGAAAATATAAGGGAATGTATCATATATTAGGTGGAAAAATTGCCCCACTTAATGGAATTACTCCTGATAAATTAAATATAAAATCTCTTTTAGAGAGAGTAACAGTAGATGAGGTAGAAGAGGTAATCTTAGCTCTTAATCCAGATTTAGAGGGGGAAACAACAGCTTTATATCTAACGAAATTATTAAAGCCTTTTGGTATAAAGGTAACTAAGATAGCAAGTGGAATTCCAATGGGAGGAAATATAGAGTTTGCTGATAGTGCAACTATCTCTAGAGCTTTAGAGGGAAGACAAGAGGTATAATGACACATACTAGACATATAAAAATAGTAAAATAAAAAAAGGAGATATTATGATAGAAACACCTAGAGGAAATAGAGTACATATAGCAATTTATGGTAGGACTAATGCTGGAAAATCTAGTCTTATAAATAAAATAACAAATCAAAGTATATCTCTTGTATCAGAAACAAGAGGAACTACAACTGACCCAGTATATAAAGCTATGGAACTTTTACCAATAGGTCCAGTAGTATTTATAGATACAGCTGGAATAGATGATACTACTGAGTTAGGAGAGTTGAGAGTAAAAAAGACAAAAGAGATTTTAAATAAGATGGATATAGCTCTTCTTTTAATTTCAACAGAGGTAGTTTTAGAAAATCAAGAGTTAAATTATGAAAAAGAGTGGATAAGAGAGATAAAAAAAAGAGAGAAACCCTTTATAGTAATTTTAAATAAGGTGGATTTAGTTTCAGTAGAAAAACTTCAAGAGATAGAAGAAAAAGTAAAAAGAGAGTTAGGATGTGAAATAAGTAAAGTTACTACTTCAAGAGAGGAGAGTATACAGACAATAAAAAATAAAATTATAGAGTATGCTCCAAAGATTGTAGTAGAGGAAAAACTTATAGGAGATAAGATAAAGATAGGAGATAAAATTTTATTAGTAGCTCCCCAAGATATACAAGCTCCTAAAGGAAGACTTATATTACCACAGGTTCAAGTAATAAGAGATATATTAGATAATGGTGGGATTCCTACTGTTGTAACTTTAGATAACCTAAAAGAGGGATTAGCTATTTTTCAATGGAAACCAGATTTAGTAATTACAGATTCTCAAGTATTTAAGACAGTAGATGAAATACTAGATAAAGAAGTACCACTTACATCTTTCTCTATAATTATGGCAAGAGCTAAGGGAGATTTAGAGACTCTATATAGAGGAGCTAAGAGAATAAATAGTTTAAAAGAGGGAGATAGGGTTTTAATAGCTGAAGCTTGTACTCATCATCAGCTAAAGGGAGATATAGCTAGGGAAAAACTTCCAATGCTTTTACAGAAAAAAGCTGGTAGATTAGAGATAGATAATTGTTCAGGTAAAGATTTTCCAGAGGATATTTCTAAATATAGTTTGGTAATACATTGTGGTTCTTGTATGTTAAATAGAGCAGAAACTATAAGTAGATTGGGAGAATGTTCAAATAAAGAGATTCCAATTACAAATTTTGGAATGGCAATAGCTGAGATAAATGGAATATTAGATAGAGTAATGGAGATTTTTAAGGAGGGATAATTATGAAAAAGTTTATAATTATGTCAATGTTAATAGTGGGAAGCATTGCCCAAGCTAGCTGGTGGGGAGAATTAAGTGGTGGAACAAGAGCTGCTATAATTGGTGGTTCAGCACTGATATTAAATAATTCTTATCAAAATAGTGAGATAAAACATCAAAGAGATTTAGATAAGTTAGATACTCAAATAAGAAGGGATTATGAAAAACAAGCAGTAGCTGAAAATGCCCATAGAAAATATAGCGGTTCAGGAGTACCAGCTAGATTAAAATATCCTACTGCCAATAATTATAGTGGACAAGGATATGAGGCAGAGATGAGAAGAAGTGCTCCACAACAAGGAAAAATTATATTTTCAGATGGAAAAACTCAGATAATAGAGTTAGCAGATGGAACAAGAATTACTTTAAATCAATAAGCAAAAATAAAAATATTGTAACTCAAAAAATTATAATAAACTAAAAAAATCAAGAATGGCAAAAAAGTCATTCTTGATTTTTTATATTTCTAGTAAATTTTTTAAATTGAAATCTGGACAGAGAAAGAGTAAAGAAAAAGGAAAAACAAATTGCAATTTACACTAAAAAGATCTATAATAAAGTATAAAGAATCTTAAATTGAGGTGGTAAGATGAAAAAAATTATTATTATTGGTGGAGTAGCTGCTGGAATGAGTGCAGCAGCAAAGGCAAAAAGATTAAATCCTGAATTAGAAATAGTAGTATATGAGAAAACAGATATAGTTTCATGGGGAGCTTGTGGGTTACCTTATTATGTGGGAGATTTTTATCAAGATGCTAATATAATGATAGCTAGAGAGCCTGAGCAATTTGCAAAGGATGGAATAGTTGTTAAAAGTTTGCATGAAGTAATAGATATAGATATAACTAAGAAAGAAGTTTTAGTTTTAAATAAAAAAACAGGAGAAAAATTTTATGATAGTTATGATGAAGTGATAGTAACAACTGGAGCATCTGCTATTAGACCCAATATAAAGAATATAGATTCTGAAAATATCTTTAATTTAAAGGATTTTAGAGATGGAATAGAATTGAAAAAAGCTATGTTAAAAGAGGAGAATAGAAAAGTAATTATTATAGGAGCTGGGTATATAGGTCTAGAAGCTGGAGAAGCAGCTAGACATTTAAACAAAGAAGTAAAGATAATTCAATTATCTTCAAGAGTACTGCCAGGAAGCTTTGATAAAGAGATTACAGATTTAATGGAAGAGGAATTAAATAATACAGAAAATCTTGATTTACATTTAGAAGAGAGTGTAGAAGAATTTATAGCTAAAGATGGAAAGGTTGTTGGAGTTAAGACAAATAAAGGAGAATACCCAGCTGATATTGTTATAGTAGCAATAGGAGTAAAGCCAAATACAGAATTTTTAAAAGATAAAGGTTTTAATATGCTTAGAAACGGAGCTCTTATAATAGATAGCAAAGGTAGAACCAATGTAGAGGGAGTATATGCAGCTGGAGATTGTGCTAGTGTTTATCATAAGGTAAGAAAGGAAAATGTATATATTCCACTAGCAACTACTTCTAATAAAATAGGAAGAGTAGTTGGGGAGCATCTTGCTGGAGTTGAGATAGAATTTGCTGGAACACTTGGATCAGCAGCAATTAAAGTAATGAATTTAGAAGCTGGAAGAACAGGAATTACAGAGGAAGAAGCTAAAGAGTTGAATATACCTTATGGAAGTGTATTTATAGAAGATGCTAATCAAACAGGATATTACCCTGGACAGGAAGATTTGTTTGCTAAGTTAATTTTCCATAAAGAAACAAGAGAAGTTTTAGGAGGACAGTTAATTGGTAAGAAAGGAGCAGTATTAAGAGTAGATGTATTAGCAGCTGCTATTGATAAACATATGACAATAGATGAATTAGGAATGTTAGATTTATGTTATGCTCCACCTTTTGCACTTACATGGGATACAATTAATACCCTTGGAAATGTGGCAAAATCAAAATTAAAGTAAAAACTTATCTAGGTAAATGATAAATTTAAGAATAACGAAGATTGAGAAGAATAAATAGAGCAAGTCAGCGAAGGTAAACGCTAAAAAACACAACTGTTTGAGACGAAGTCGAGTTTTCCAATAGTAGAGGAGTTTTAATTCCTACTACTATTGAGACACAGAAATTTATTTTCTGTGTTACACTAAGGAAGCACTGAAAGCTTTTGCTTTCTGTGTCTCAAAATTCTTAAAGAGCTAAAGCTCTTAGAATTTTGGAAGCCGTACTTGCTCTTTATTCTTTGAACGAAAGTTATTCTTAAATCTCTACTCAAGTGAACCTCCCCCACTTAAAATTACTTTGTAATTTTTGAAGTGGGAGCTTCTTCTTGGGAAGTAGTTGCTTTTGTTAGCCAACTATATTTACCAAGCTAACCCCGTAGTTCCTACGGTTCTTTTTATTTTTAGACTGCTTGTTTTATTCTTAGACCTTCAGTCAATATATTTTTAGCTGCGTTTATATCTCTATCGTGATGAGTATGACAAACTGAACAAGTCCACTCTCTTACATCAAGAGTTTTCTTGCCATCTTTATAACCACATACAGAGCATATTTGACTTGATGGAT
>NZ_GL987993.1:273755-284705 GCF_000158195.2 Fusobacterium mortiferum ATCC 9817 | reverse complement strand
TTTCCAAATGTTGTCCCAGACTGCAGGGCAAGTTCTTTACGCGTTACTCACCCGTCCGCCACCATCACCCGAAGGATCAAGTAGACTTGCATGTGTTAAGCATTCTGTCAGCGTTCATCCTGAGCCAGGATCAAACTCTTCGTTCAATCTATATAACTCAGTAAAATTTACTGATTGTTTTACACCAATTTATTGTTGTGTTTGCATTAATTGTCTTTCTCTATTCTGTTGCTAATGTCCTTTTATTATTAGTTGTTTGTCACGCTTTCTCACGGACAAGATATATATTATCATATATATTAAATTTCGTCAATAGTTTTTTTATATTTTTTAAAAAAATTATGGTATAATATTTTTAGTAGATTTTTATAAGGAAGTGATATATTGAAAAAAGTTTTTCTAAAAAAAGATAGAGAAAAATTATGGTTAAGTGGACACCCTTGGATATATTCTGGAGCTATTGATAAAATAGAACAAAATGTTATTCCAGGTAGTGTTGTAGAAGTTTTTAATTATAAAGACGAATTTATTGGATACGGACATTATAATAAAAATTCTAAAATAACAGTTCGTATGCTTGAACATAATAAAAATAAATCTATTGACTTAAATTGGTATAATGATAAAATTAAACAATCTTTTACTTTAAGAAATTCACTTAATATTGAAAGTAATGCTTTTAGACTAATTCATAGTGAATCTGATTTTTTACCTGGTTTAATTGTAGACTATTTTAATGAATATGTTGTCATTCAAATTTCAACTCTAGGTATGGAAAAAGATAAAGATTTGATCATCCAAGCTTTGATTAATAATATTCCTAATCTAAAAGGAATATATGAGAAAAGTGAAAGTGATGGTAGAAAATTAGAAGGACTTCCTGAAAAAATTCAAGTTTTATGGGGAGAAATTCCAGATACAATAGAAATATTTGAAGGAAAGGCAAATTTTATTATAGATTTAAAAGGGCAAAAAACAGGATTTTATTCTGATCAAAGAGAAAATAGAATTTTAATTGGAAAACTAGCAAAAGGAAAAAGCTTTTTAGATGTTTGTAGTTATACTGGTGGTTTCTCACTTCATGCTATGAGTAATGGAGCTAATTCTGCAACTTTAATTGACATAAGTGAAGATGCTTTAAATGTTGCAAAAAAAAATTTAAAGAATTATAATAATATAGAATTTATCAAAGGGAATATTTTTAATATTTTAAGAGATTTAGTAAAAGAAAATAGAAAATGGGATATTGTCAGCTTAGATCCTCCTAAATTAGCTCCAAGTAAGAGAGATTTAGATAAAGCTTTAAAAGCCTATAAAGATATTATTTTAAATGGAATAAAATTAACTAATAAAGGTGGATTACTTGCTATATATAGTTGTAGTGGAGCAGTTACTAGTAATGACCTTAGAATGGCTCTTGCTTATGCTGTTAAAGATGCAGGTGTAAAAGCTACTATTATTCACCAACTTCACCAAAGTTCTTGCCATCCTATTTCGGTTTCTGTTCCTGAAACAGAGTATCTAAAAGGATTTCTAGTTAGAATAATATAACTAAGGAGGTATAAATTTTATACCTCCTTAGTTGTCAATTTTTTTCCTCTTCTTCTATACAACTTTTCATCTCATCTGCTTCAATATATTTTATATTTAGTCCTATTTTTTTAAAGTTTTCTATATTCTCATAAGAACGTATACCTTTTTTTAATATTTCACGAAGCTTTTCTAAAATTTGTCTAGGTGTTCCTTTAGGTACAACAAATGCTCTTGTTGAACCAAATATTACATCATAACCTTTTTCCTTTAATGTAGGAATATCTCCTATTCTCTCTAATCTCTCTTCTGTAAAAGAAGCTAATATTTGAAATTTTCTATTAACATCTCCTACTTCACTTATTTTTACTATTGCTGCATCTATATAGCCTTTTTCTAGAGCTTCTAAAATATCACTACTACTGCTAAATGGAGTATGTATAAACTCTATTCCAGCTTCATTTTCTAACATTATTCCACCTAGATGATTTGACATCCCTATCCCATTATTTCCTAATGTTATTTTTCTCGGATTTTTCTTTGCTTCAAGTATAAACTCCTCTAAATTTTTCCACTTACTATTTAGATTTACAATTAAGACTCCTGAATCATAAATATAATTTGCTATTATTTCCATATCATCTTTTGAATATTCAATTTTTTTTGTAGAGAAAGACTTAAAAAATTAGGAAAGTTTATAACTCCTATTGTATATCCATCTGGCTTCGCACCCAATATAGTACTATAGCCTATTCCTCCATTTTTACCAGGTATATTTTTTATATTAAATGAAATTGGAAAAGATTTTTGAATTTTCTTTAATAGTAATCGTGTTCCTATATCTGTACCTCCACCTTCTTTATATGCTATTATTACATCAATAGTATTTTGAGGATAATTTTCTATCTTTTTATTTTTTACTACTATAACAAAAGAAATCAATATAATAATCACTATTAAAACCTTTAACTTTGTTTTTGTCATATCCCCACCTCTATTTATAATAAGGGAAACTCTAAAACTATTTTAGTTCCAAGTCCTACTTCACTCTCTATATTTATTTTTCCATTTATACTATATACCATATTTTTCACTATGGCTAATCCTAGTCCATTTCCTTCTATTTTTCTATTTCTTGATTTATCCACTCTATAGAATCTTCTAAAAATATTCTCTAATTCTTCTTTAGGAATTCCTATCCCTTCATCTTTTATAGTAATAGATAAATACTCTCCTTTAATATATCCTATTAATTCTATTTTACTATCATTATTACTATATTTTATCGAATTATCAATTAAATTTCCAATAACAGTTCTAAACCATTCATTAGATAATTTTGTTTTTATTTCCTTGTCATCAGCTTTTATCTCTATTTCTATTTTTTTTCTTTCTGCTATATTAAAAAAACTTTTTCTAATCTCTTCAAGTAATAACTTCAAATTAAGTATTTTTTCTTCACTGTTTTCAGCTAAAATTTTTTCTGCTCTAGACAAATGTAATAAATTATCTGTTAATAAAGCTAGCCTTTTTACTTCCTTCTCCATTATTTCAACAAAATGATTTAATTGTTTTTCATCTTTTATATGTCCTAATTTTATAGTTTCTATAAATCCACTTATTATAGTTATTGGTGTCTTTAATTCGTGTGAAGCATTTGAGACAAACTCTCTTCTCAAACTTTCTGTCTTTTCTATAGCTGTTATATCTTCAATGACTAATAATACCTGCAACTCCTTTTCATAAATGAAGTCTAATTTTAGCTTATATACCTTGTCTTTACATATTATTTTTTCTTCTTTCCTATCTTTATTTTTTATTTTATTCTCTATTATTTTTCTAAACTCAATAAAATTCTCTTGATAAAAAATATTCTTTTTTTCCTCTTTCAAAAAAAATTCTTTTTCAGCATATTTATTAATTAGTATTATATCCCCATCAATATCTGTTACAATTATTGCTGCTTGTAAATTATCAACTATATTTTGCAAATTTTTAGCTTTTTCTTCAACTATATTTAATAATGACTCTATTTTTTCACTCATAAAATTAAAAGTTCTTCCTAATTCTTCAATTTCATCTCCAGAAGATATAAAAATTCTCTCTCTAAAATTACCTAAAGCTACTTTTCTAGCAATTTTTGTTAAACTTAAAATAGGTGTTATTATTCTTGTTATAGATATTAAAGATAAAATAAAAGAAATTACTCCAGCTATAACTATTCCTAATAATATAGTTATTATTATATTTTTTTGAAAATCTTTTAAAAATTTTAATTCTTTAGAAAAAACTAATCTAATCTTTTTTCCATTTAAATTAAATACTTCAGTATATATTTCTAATACTTCTACATCTTTACTTAATGATTTTACTATTTTATAGTAAGGAAAATTTCCATTTTTCTCCTTTATATTATATTTTTTCCCATTACTTTCTAAGATTATACTATTATCTTGTGAATCTGCAACTGGGATTCCTTCTTCATTTACAAATGTTACTCTATATTCGGATTTATTTTCTAGAACCTGTGCTAATCTATATAATGGGGTTTCAATTTCAGTCCTTCTACTAAAATACATATTAATTAGATTAACTTGGGATAGCCCCATTTTTACTTCCATTTCAATATAGTTATCTTTTACTCTTTTATTAACAATCAAACCTATTGATAAAGAAATTATAAAAATTAATAAAAAACATACAGTTAAAAACTTTTTTCTCATTCATTCTCCAATTTTATTCTAAAGGTACCATATAACCAATTCCTCTAATAGTTTCTAAATAAGAATTATTTTTATCTCCTAATTTTATCCTTAATTTTCTTATATGAACATCTAAAGATCTACTATTGTTATTATCAAATTTCCATACTTGTTCAATTATATTTTCTCTTAATAATACTTCTCCTTTATGAAGTAATAAAAAACTAAATAATTTAAATTCTTTAGTTGTCAAATTTAATTTTATTTCTCCTTTATATATCTCTCCTTTTTTTAAATCTACTTTTAAATCTTTATAATATATTATCTCTTCTTTAATATTTTCTTTTTTTTCATCTATTTTTTTCATTACTTCTACAGTATTATCGTATTCAAAATCTACTCTTCTAAATATAGCTTTTATTCTTGCTAATAATTCTCTTAAACTAAAAGGTTTAGTTATGTAATCATCAGCTCCTATCTCTAAACACAAAATTTTATCTATCTCATCAGATTTGGCACTCAATATCAATAATTTTATTTTATTAAATTTAGGATTTCTTCTTATTCTTTTACATATCTCTATTCCATCTATTTCTGGTAACATTAAATCTAAAAGAATTAAATCAGGATTTGTTTTTTCAATTATTTCTAAAACATCTTTTCCAGTGTCATAAGCATAAGTATCATAACCAGAAAATTCTAAATTTATTTTTAAAAGCTCTAAAATATGTTCTTCATCATCTATTACTAAAATTTTCTTTTTCATATTCAACTCCATTTTTATTATTATTATAACATATTTTAACTAATAAAAAATTAATAAAAATAAAAATTTCCTATTAAAATTTCTTTATTTTTTTGTTCTTATGTGTTATAATAAATTTCTAATAATTAACATAATTAATATAATTAATATTTTTAATCTGAAAAAAGGGTGGTGATATAATGAATTCCTCTATCACAGAATTATCACTTCATATTATTATTCTTCGTATATTTCTTTCAACAATAATTGGAGGAATAATTGGTTATGAAAGAGGAAGTAATAATCAAGCTGCTGGGTTTAGAACCCATATTTTAGTTTGTCTTGGAGCAACTCTAATTTCTCTTATTCAAGAACAACTAAAAATTAATCTATTAAACTATGCAATAGAAAATCCTTTAAGCTCTCAGGTTTTAAAAACAGATTTAGGTCGTTTAGGGGCTCAAGTAATTAGTGGAATAGGATTTCTTGGAGCTGGAACAATCCTTAGAGAAGAAAAAACAATAGCAGGACTAACTACAGCTGCTTCAGTTTGGGTTACAGGGTGCATAGGACTTGGAATAGGATGGGGATTTTATAGATTAACAATTATTACAGGAATTGTTGTTTTAATTGTTTTAATAACTTTAAAAAAAATTGAAGTTATTTATAAAACTATTATTATTACTTATACAGAAGATAATAATATAGAAGATGATATTAAAAATACTTTTGATTTTTTTCTACATCATAATATTAAAGTAAAAAAATTTAAAAAAGAAAAAAATTCTAAAAAAATTATATATACTCTTATTCTGCCTAAAAATTTAAATAGAATAAAAGCTATTAGTGAATTAACAAAATTTTCTAATATTTCTGAAATACAAAACTTCTAGAATTTTATCCTTTTATCTTTAGGAGGAAATATGTTAAAAAAATTTACAAATTTTTGTGTTAAACTTGTGGATAAATATTTACCTGACCCTTTTCTTTTTGCTATAATACTCACTTTTGTAGTATATGTAGCAGCTATTGTTTTTACTCATCAAACACCTTTAGAAATTCTTAAAGCTTGGGGAAATTTTTCTGATGGATTTTGGAATCTTTTAAAATTTTCTATGCAAACAGGTTGTATTGTTGTTTTTGGTTCAACTCTTGCTAAAACTCAGATTTTTAATAAATTAGTAAATAGAATTGTAAAATATGCAACTAATAATAAAAGAGCTATTGTTTTAACAGTAACATTTTCTGCTATTTTTAGTTGGCTAAACTATGGACTTGGTCTTATAGCTGGAGCTCTTTTAGCTAAAGCTATTGCTAAAAAGTTAAAAACTATTGATTATAGATTATTAATAGCTTCTGCATATTCTGGTTATATTATTTGGCACCAAGGACTATCGGGTTCCATTCCTCTTACTATCTCTACAGGTTTTGATATTGCAGGAAAAACTATAAAATCTGATATCACTTCAACTATTTTTCATCCAGTTAATATTATTACTGCTATTGTTTGTATTGGTACTATGTGTATTATAAATATAGCTATGCTTCCTAATGAAAAAGATGCAGTAATAGTTGATAGCAGTGTTCTTGGAGAAGAATATCGTCCTAAAAAATATAAAATTAAAACTCCTGCAGATAGGATAGAGCATAGTAAAATTCTCTGGCTTTTAACTTGTTTATTAGGATGGGCATATATATTTTATTATTTCGGTAACTATATAGCCGAAGGAAAAAGTATTTTAAATGGATTAGGTAGAGATTCTGTAAATATGATATTACTTTTCTTAGGAATTCTCTTACATGGAAATTTAAAAAATTATTTAGATGCTCTTAAAGATTCTGTTTCTTCTATTGTTGGAGTTATTTTACAATATCCTTTCTATGCAGGGATTATGGCAATTATGACTTGCACAAATGCTGAAGGAATTAGTTTAGCAAGTTTAATATCTAATTTCTTTGTAAATATTTCAAATCAATATACATTCCCAGTATTTACATTCTTTTCTGCTGGAATTGTTAATTTCTTTGTTCCATCTGGTGGAGGTCAGTGGAGTGTTCAAGCACCTATTGTTATGAATGCTGCAGAATATCTAAAAGTTCCAACTAATATTGCTGCAATGGCTATCGCTTGGGGAGACCAATGGACTAATATGATTCAACCATTTTGGGCTTTACCTGCATTAGCCGTAGCTAATTTAAAAGCTAAAGATATTATGGGATTTATGTGTATCATTACAATAGCTAGTGGTATTGTTTTTGCAATTGGAATTTATCTTTGGGCAAAGCTTTATAGTTAAATAAAAAATTAACACCCATTATCTTAATAATAAGATTTTGGGTGTTTTTAATTTAGCTAATAATAAATAAAAAAGCTTGGCAAGTTCCTATCCTCCCAGGAGGCTTCCCTCCAAGTACTTTCAGCGTTTACGGGCTTAACTTCCAGGTTCGGAATGTTTCTGGGTGTACCCCCGTAGCTCTTCTCACCAAGCATTATTAACTTCTTTTAATGTAGCACAGATTTCTTTCACTCATCTGTGTCTCATTTAATATAATCGTAACTTTGTTACTCTTTATTTAATGGAACATTCAAAACTATATAGTAATATCAGGTAACGCTGATTCCTTTCAGTCATCTGCGTCTAAATAATCATAGTCGTAACTTCGTTACTTCTTGATTATTTGAAGGTTAAAACTTCGACTTATTAGTATTGGTCAGCTAAAGGCCTCACAGCCCTTACACCCCCAACCTATCTACCTCCTAGGCTCGAAGGAGTCTTAAAGAATACTTATCTTGAAGTCAGTTTCCCGCTTAGATGCTTTCAGCGGTTATCTGTTCCAAACGTGACTACCCAGCTGTGCCACTGGCGTGACAACTGGTACATCAGAGGTTTGTCCATCCCGGTCCTCTCGTACTAAGGACAGATCTTCTCAATATTCTAACGCCTACAGTGGATAGGGACCGAACTGTCTCACGACGTTCTGAACCCAGCTCACGTACCGCTTTAATGGGCGAACAGCCCAACCCTTGGGACCTTCTCCAGCCCCAGGATGCGATGAGCCGACATCGAGGTGCCAAACCCTACCGTCGATATGGACTCTCGGGTAGGATCAGCCTGTTATCCCCAGGGTAGCTTTTATCCGTTGAGCGACGATCCTTCCATTCGGAATCGCCGGATCACTATGTCCTGCTTTCGCACCTGCTCGACCCGTCAGTCTCGCAGTCAAGCTCTCTTATGCCATTGCACTCTGCGGTTGATTTCCATCCAACCTGAGAGAACCTTTGAACGCCTCCGTTACTCTTTCGGAGGCGACCGCCCCAGTCAAACTGCCCACCTAGCACTGTCTCCGTGGCTCCAAACCACAGATTAGAATTTCAACATTGAATGGTTGGTATTCCACCGACAACTCCGATATAGCTAGCGCCATACCATCATAGTTTCCCAACTATCCTATACATGCAATGCCAAAACCCAATACCAAGCTACAGTAAAGCTCCATGGGGTCTTTCCGTCCTACTGTAGGTAACCGGTATCTTCACCGGTAATACAATTTCACCAGGCCTCCCGTCAAGACAGCGCTCAAATCATTACACCATTCGTGCAGGTCGGAACTTACCCGACAAGGAATTTCGCTACCTTAGGACCGTTATAGTTACGGCCGCCGTTCACCGGGGCTTCAATTCGGAGCTCTCACTCCTCCTCTTAACCTTCCGGCACTGGGCAGGTGTCAGCCCATATACATCGCCTTACAGCTTAGCATAGACCTGTGTTTTTGTTAAACAGTTGCTTGAGCCTCTTCACTGCGACCCCCAAGCGCTTAACATCGCGTGTATGCTCACACTCAGGGGCACCCCTTCTCCCGAAGTTACGGGGCAATTTTGCAGAGTTCCTTAACGAGAGTTAGCCTGTCCGCCTTAGATTTCTCATCCTGACCACCTGTGTCGGTTTCGGGTACGGGCAGTCATACCTTAACGTTAGAAGCTTTTCTCGGCAGCGTGGGATTTGTACATTCATCTTACGACTATATATCACACCTCAAATCTAACTTGACGGATTTACCTATCAAGTCATTCTACATGCTTTTACGGAAACTACCGTTCTTCCGCGTACATACCCTTCTACGTCCCTCCATCACAAAATATGACTGGCACAGAAATATTAATCTGTTTTCCATTCGCCTACGCACTATAGCCTCGGCTTAGGTCCCGGCTTACTCAGGGAAGACAAGCTTTACCCTGAAAACCTTGGTCTTCCGGCGGGGAGGATTCTCGCCTCCCTTCTCGCTACTTATTCCTGCATTCTCACTTCTGATACCTCCAGAGTTGCTTACGCTTCTCCTTCAACGGCCTACAGAACGCTCTCCTACCAATTGCTTGCGCAATTCCACAGCTTCGGTTCATAACTTAGCCCCGTTACATTGTCGGCGCAGAGACTCTCGACCAGTGAGCTATTACGCACTCTTTAAAGGTATGGCTGCTTCTAAGCCAACCTCCTGGTTGTTTATGAATCTCCACCTCCTTTCCCACTTAGTTATGATTAGGGACCTTAGCTGGTGGTCTGGGTTGTTTCCCTTTTGACAATGGAAGTTAATTCCCATAGTCTCACTCCTGAGCTCTTGAATTATGGTATTCGGAGTTTGATTGGATTCAGTAAGCAATGCGCCCCCTAGTCCATTCAGTGCTCTACCCCCATAATTAAACACTCAAGGCTGCACCTAAATGCATTTCGGAGAGAACGAGCTATCTCCTAGTTCGATTGGCTTTTCACCCCTAAACCTACCTCATCTCCCAACTTTTCAACGGCGGTGAGTTCGGGCCTCCACTGTGTCTTACCACAGCTTCACCCTGGACAGGCTTAGATCACCAGGTTTCGCGTCTACGCCCAGCGACTAAAATCGCCCTGTTCAGACTCGGTTTCCCTTCGGCTCCGTTAAACTTAACCTTGCCACTGAACGTAACTCGCAGGATCATTCTCCAAAAGGCACGCCATCACCCTTGCGGGCTCTGACCGCTTGTAAGCACATAGTTTCAGGTTCTATTTCACTCCCCTCCCGGGGTTCTTTTCACCTTTCCCTCACGGTACTATACGCTATCGGTTAGTAAGAGTATTTAGCCTTACGAGATATGGTCCTCGCAGATTCACACAGAATTCCTCGTGTTCCATGTTACTTGGGAGAGAACGGACAAGTTAATGAGTTTACCTGTACAGGATTATCACCTTCTACGATCTAGCTTTCCAACTAGTTCCAGTTCAGTCATTAACATTGTTGAGTACGTTGCAGTTCCTCGTGGTTCTTCCCACAACCCCGCATAAACAACGGCTGCATCCTTGGCATTTATGCGGTTTGGGCTCATCCCCGTTCGCTCGCCGCTACTTGGGGAATCGTTTTTACTTTCTTTTCCTCGCGTTACTTAGATGTTTCAGTTCACGCGGTACCCTCTTTCGTGCTAAGTCTTCAACTTAGCGGATTGCTCCATTCGGAAATCTCAGGATCAACGTTCGATTGCAACTACCCTGAGCTTATCGCAGCTTACCACGTCCTTCATCGGCTCTTACTACCTAGGCATTCCCTATGTGCCCTTAATTATTTTAACCTTTAGTTTTTAAATATTGATTGACAGCTAACTCTATTAAAAAATTAGAGTTAAATTGTATTATCTGATTTACTATATAGTTTCCAATGTCCATTAGATAATGTAAGAACATTATCAATAGAATAGAGAAAGTATTGCTCCTTAGAAAGGAGGTGATCCATCCGCACGTTCCCGTACGGATACCTTGTTACGACTTCACCCCAATCGCTAATCACACCCTCGGAGCATCCCTCCTTGCGGTTAGGCCTGCTACTTCAGGTGCAACCAACTCTCGTGGTGTGACGGGCGGTGTGTACAAGACCCGAGAACGTATTCACCGCAACATAGCTGATTTGCGATTACTAGCGATTCCAACTTCATGTACTCGAGTTGCAGAGTAC
>NZ_GL987993.1:213192-273655 GCF_000158195.2 Fusobacterium mortiferum ATCC 9817 | reverse complement strand
GTCCGCCACCATCACCCGAAGGATCAAGTAGACTTGCATGTGTTAAGCATTCTGTCAGCGTTCATCCTGAGCCAGGATCAAACTCTTCGTTCAATCTATATAACTCAGCAAAATTTACTGATTATTTTACACCAATTTATTGTTGTGTTTGCATTAATTGTCTTTCTCTATTCTGTTGCTAATGTCCTTATTCATCAGTTCCGCTCTCTCGCGGACAAGGTATATATTACCACAAATAATATTTTTCGTCAATACTTTTTTTAAAAAATTTATAAAAAATAAAAGAAGGAGCTTTTCCCCTTCTTTTATCTACTTTTAAATAATAATTTTTACTTAAAATACTATACTAATTTTTTTAATTCAGTTGCAACAAATTCTACATGTGGCCCTATTATTACTTGTACTGCATTTCCTTTTTTAATAATTCCTGCTGCTATCTTTTTAATTTCTGCATCATTTACTTTTGAACTGTCAGCAACCTCTAATCTTAATCTTGTAGTACAGTTATCTATTGTTACTAGATTTTCTTTTCCTCCTAATAATGGTAACAATGCTACTGCTACTGCTGTATGTGCATTTACTCCACCTTCTGCTACTACTTCTACTAGTTCTTCATCTTCTCTTCCTGGAGTTTTTACATTAAATTTATTAATTACAAATGTAAATACTACATAGTAAATTACGAAAAATACAATTCCTAAAACTATTAACATTATTGGACTATTAGCATTTGGATTACGTAATGATAATACGAAGTCTACTAATCCTGCTGAGAAACCAAATCCTGCCATCCAGTTTAAAGATGCAGCTAAAAATACTGATATTCCTGTTAAAACTGCATGTAATAAATATAATCCTGGTGCAACAAACATAAATGCAAACTCTATTGGTTCTGTTACTCCAGTAAAGAAACTAGCAAACCCTGCTGCTAACATTATAGATTTTATTTTTTCTTTATTAGCTGGTTTTGCTGTTTTTATAAATGCTAAACATGCTCCTAATAATCCAAACATCATAATTGGGAAGAATCCTGCTTGATACATTCCTACATGGTAAGCTCCCTCTACAGCTTCTGGTAATCCTGCATAAGCTGCTGCTGGATCTCCCCAGAATCTTCCTATATCATTGATACCAGCAACGTTAAACCAGAATACTGAGTTTAATGCGTGGTGTAATCCTACTGGAATTAATAGTCTGTTGAAGAATCCATAAACTCCTGCTCCTACTGGTCCTAATTTAGCGATAGATATTCCAAATCCTACTAGTCCAGCATAAATAATTGGCCAAATATATAATAAAATAAATGAAACTACTAACATTACAACTGATGTTATAATTGGAACAAATCTTTTTCCACTAAAGAAAGCTAAGAATTTAGGTAATTCTAATGTATGGAATTTATTGTATAACTCTCCTGCTACAACTCCACAAAGTATTCCTATAAATTGGTTGTTTATTTTTCCAAATGCTGGAGAAACTTGATCTGCTGGAACACCTGTCATTTGTGCAACAGCTCCAACTGAAAGTAAAGTAGTAACAACTTCAAAAGCTACTAATCCTGCTAATGCAGCAGCACCATTTTTATCTTTTGAAAGTCCAAATGCAACACCAACAGCAAATAAAATAGGCATATTATCTATTATTGCAGCTCCTGCTTTTATTAAAAATGCTGCAAGCTGACTATTTGCTCCCCAACCTACTGGGTCAATCCAGTATCCTATTCCCATTAGAATAGCTGCAGCTGGTAATACTGCTACTGGAACCATTAAAGCTTTACCAATTTTTTGTAAGTAACTAAACATAAAACTTCCTCCTTTTTCATTTATATTTCAATAAGTTTTAAGTACTACGAAATTTTTTTTCATTACTTGAATTATAGCACAACTTTTTATTTTTTTCTATATTTATTTTCGTTTTTCCATCTTTTTTATTAACTATATGTTCAATTTTAATATTATAAATGATGATTATTTATTTAAAATATTATCATTTATATATTTACCTACTCCATCATTGTTATTAGAAACTGTTTTATAGTATTTTTTCTTTTTTAAATCTTCTCTAGAATTTTCCATTATCACTGGATGTCCAACTAATTCTAACATTGAAATATCATTTTCATTATCACCAAAAGCTATTATTTTAGATTTATCTATATTTAAAAGAGTTGCTATTTCTTCTACTGCTGTTCCTTTACTACATTTTTTATTTACTATATCAAGCACACCACTTCCTGAATAAAATGTATTTACTTTATTGCCATATTTTTTTTCAACATAATTTCTTAATTGTGTAAGTTCTACTTCTAAACCTACAAATACTATTTTTTCAAAATTTCTTTGTTTAATATCCTCCTTACTTTTTAAATAAAAAGACTTTAATTTATCTTTTCCATTTTCCAATCTTGTATATTCATTGTCCATCTTTGTATAATGTATTTCATTTTCTGATGTTGCACTAAACTTTAAATTTAATTCCATTCCTTTTTTTAATATATCTTCACAAATCTTTTCATCAATAGCCTCTTTATAAATAAGTTTATCATCATTATAAATTTTAGCTCCATTAAAGCAAATATAGTATTTTATTTTTAAATCTTTAGTTAAGTTTTTTATACTATAGATATCTCTTCCAGAAGCTACTACTAATTCTATCTCTTTCTCTTTTACTGCTCTATTTAAAATTTCTATATTGTATTCTGATACTTTCTTTTCATCTGATAATAAAGTTCCATCTAAATCTGTAACTATTAATTTCATACTCTCCTCCATCATCTTTTTTCTATTCTAAAAGTACTATTTTTATTTAATTTTGTCAATAAGCTTTCTACTATTTATTTTATTTAGAGTTTATGGTAAAATGTAATATACTACTATTTTATGGAGGAAAAAATGGAGGTTTCTTTACTAAATATCAAAGAAGATGTCAATAGATATATAAATATTATTTCAAATTTATTAAATGTTGATGTTGGGGTAGTTGATAAAAATATGTTTAGAGTTACTGGAACTGGTCTTTATAAAAACATTGATGGTGTTTATGCTTTAGGAAGTGTTTATAAAAATACTTTAGAAACTGGTAAAACCCATATTATTGAAAACCCAAGATTACATACTCTATGTACTCAATGTAAAGATAAGAAAAATTGTAAAGAGAAATTAGAAATCTCTACTCCTATCTATTGTCACAAAGAAATTATAGGAGTACTAGGATTAGTTTGTTTTAATGATGAGCAAAAAAATAAGATTTTAGCAAATTGTGAATCCTATCTTCATTTTACAAAACAAATTGCAGAGTTTATCGGAATAAAATTTTTTGAATATCAAGAAAATCTTTTACAAAAAGACCAAGAAAATACATTAAAAACTATCTTAGAAAATATTAACAAAGGTGTAATTATTATAGATAAGGATAATACAATAGTAAGTATAAATCCAATCGCTATTGAAAAGCTTAATCTTAAATTTCAATGTGTTGGAAAAAAAATTATAATCATTACTCAAAATGATTATCTAATGAATGAAGAAGTATTTAAGCTTTCTATTAATAATAAAGATTTTACAGTTGTTGGGAAAAAAATATCTTTAACTTCCTTTGATAATAGAAAAAATTCTGCTTTTATATTTGAAGATATAAAAAAAATAAATGAAAATATTGCTGAAATTACTAACAACAATGTTATCTCATTAAATGATATATATGGAAATTCTGAAGCTACAAAAAAATTAAAAGAAAATATTTTAAAAATAGCAGATACTTCTTCCACTGTTCTTATAACTGGTGAAAGTGGTACAGGTAAAGAATTAGTAGCTCGTTCGTTACACTCACATAGTAATAGAAAAAATAAACCTTTTGTTGTTATAAATTGTTCTGCTATTCCAGATTCATTACTAGAAAGTGAATTGTTTGGATATGTAAAAGGTGCCTTTACTGGTGCTAATAATAATGGAAGAATAGGAAAATTTGAATTAGCTAATACTGGAGTAATATTTTTAGATGAAATAGGTGACATGCCATTATACTTACAAGCTAAAATTTTAAGAGTTATTCAAGAGAAAAAAATAGAAAGAATTGGTTCTAATAAAAGTATTGATTTAGACATAAAAATAATTGCTGCAACAAATGTAAATCTAGAAGAAAAAATTAAAGAACAAAAATTTAGAAGTGATTTATACTATAGATTGAATGTTATTCCTTTTAAACTTTTACCTTTAAGAGAAAGAAAAGAGGATATTCTACCAATAATTGAAAAATTAATAAAAAAATATAATCGTATCTCTGGAAAAAATATTATTTCTATTGATGATGAAGTAAAGCAAGCCTTTCTTTCATACGATTGGCCTGGTAATGTACGTGAATTAGAAAATGTTATTGAGTTAATGTTTAACATTAGTGGAAATAGTAGTATCCTAAATAGTTCCCTTCTTCCAGAGAATATTTCTAAAAAATCAGTATCAAATCCTCCTAAAAGTTCACAAATAATAATAAAAAATCCTTCTGATGATTTTGAAAATTTTGATATTATTGAAAAAAACTATATTTTACAAGGATTAGAAAAATTTGGAAATACAACTGAAGGGAAAAAAATTATTTCTGAAAAAATAGGAATAGGTTTAACAACATTATATAGAAAATTAAAAAGATTTGGAATTGAGTAGTTTTTCATTTTGAAAAATTACTCTTTTTTCATTTTGAAAAAATTTTCATTTTGAAAATTAAAATACTTAATAATTTATACTCTTATTCTATATTTTAAGAATTTTATAATTTTTTATTTGGCATATTTTTTGCTTATTTTATGATATATGAACTTATTTTATATTTTTAGGAGGTTTTTATGACAAATAAAAGCAAAAGAGAAGGATTTATTCTCAAAGCTTTAGACAAAGTTGAAAAAATAGGAAATGGTTTACCTCATCCAACAACTATGTTTATTATATTTACTCTTGTTTTAATTATTATATCTTGGTTAGCAGCTAAAGCTGGATTAAAGGTTTCTTATGAAACTTATGATACTGCTACTAAAACTTTAATTACAAAGGAAACAATAGCAGTTAATCTTTTATCAGCTGATAGTATTAGATATATGTATACTTCTATTATTAATAACTTTACTAGCTTTATAGCTCTTGGAACTGTATTTACTATTATTATGGGAGTTGGAGTTGCTGATGGAAGTGGATTTATGGAAGCTGTTCTAAAAAAAATAGTTGCTATAACACCTAAAAAAGCTGTAACTGCTACTGTCATTTTTTTAGGAATAATGTCAAACGTTGCTTCATCAACTGGTTATGTTATGCTAGTTCCTTTAGGAGCTATTCTATTTATGAGTTTTGGAAGACATCCAATAGCAGGACTTGCGGCTACTTTTGCAGGAGTTTCTGGTGGTTGGAGTGCAAATCTTTTAATAGGAACAAATGACCCTGTTTTTGCTGGAATGTCTACTGAAGCTGCTAGAATGATTGATCCAACATATACTGTTCTTCCTACTGGAAACTGGTATTTTATGGTTGCTTCTACTTTCTTAATTACATTTATTGGAACACTAGTTACAGAAAAGATTATTGAACCTAGACTTGGAAAATATATTCCTGAAGAAGAAGTAAAAGTTAATGATATATCTCTAGATGAAAAAAGAGGTATGAAATTTGCTTTAATTAGTTTAATTGTATTTTTTATTGTTGTTGGATTATTAGTTTTACCTGAAAATGCACTTTTAAGAAATCCACAAACTGGAGAATTATTACGTTCGCCTTTTATGAGTGGTATTGTATTTTTAATGTCTTTATTCTTTATGATACCTGGTATATTCTATGGAATAGGTTCTAGAAAAATAAAATCTGATAAAGATGTAATAGAGCTTATGACAAAGTCTATAAATAATTTATCTGGATTTATGGTACTTATTTTCTTCGCAGCTCAATTTGTAGTATTCTTTAACTATTCAAATTTAGGAATAATACTTTCAGTTAAAGGAGCTGAATTCTTACAAAATACAGGTTTTGTAGGTATTCCTTTAATATTTGCTTTTATTGTTATGACTGCTATTATAAATATTTTTATAGCTGTTGACTCTGCTAAATGGGCTATTATGGCACCTATATTTGTACCTATGTTTATGAGAATTGGTTTTTCTCCTGAATTAACTCAAGCAGCTTATAGAGTTGGAGATTCATGTACAAATGTTATTGCACCACTTATGCCATTTTTCCCATTAGTTGTGGCTTTTGCACAAAAATACGATAAGAAAAGTGGAATGGGAACTCTTGTTTCTCTAATGATTCCTTATTCAATAGCATTTTTATTAGGTTGGATTGTATTACTTATTATTTGGTTCTTATTAGGATTACCTCTTGGAATAGGTGGAGGACTTTTTTATTCAATTTAAAATATTGACAAATTTTAATTTTAATAGTAATAAAATAAAAGGAGAGAAAATTTATGGAAAAAATAACAGAAAAAGTTTTAAGTATTTTAAAAGAAGAGTTAGTACCTGCTGAAGGATGTACAGAACCAATAGCAATAGCTTATGCTGCTGCTAAATTAACAAATATTTTAGGAAATGTACCTGAAAAAATAGATGCTTATCTTTCAGGAAATATAGTAAAAAATGTTAAAAGTGTAAAAATACCTAACTCTGATGGAATGGTAGGAATAGAAGCTTCTACAGCTATGGGAGCTATCTTAGGAGATTCTTCTAAAGAGCTTATGGTTATAGCACATGTTGATAAATCTCGTCTTCCTGAAGTAAAAAAATATATAGAGGATAAAAAAGTTAATGTTTTCTTAAATGAAGGAGATATCAAACTATACATCAGATTAGAAGGAACTTATGGAAACGATACTGCTACTGTTGAAATTCAACATTATCATACTAATATAACTAAAATTATAAAAAATGGTGTAGAGATTAAAGGATGTTCTTGTGATGAAGTTTGTTCAGAAGATGTTATGACTGATAGAACATTCTTATCAGTAGAATTAATCTATAATCTTGCTAAAACAATAGATTTATCTCTAATCGAAGCAACTTTCCAAAAAGTTATAGATTATAACTCTGCTATTGCTAATGAAGGATTAACTAATACTTATGGAATAGCTATTGGAAAAACTATAAAAGAGGGAATGGAAGAGGGAGTTTATGGAAACGACCTAAGAAACAAAATGGCTAGCTTTGCAAGTGCTGGAAGTGATGCTAGAATGAATGGATGTTCTCTACCTGTAGTTACAACAAGTGGAAGTGGAAACCAAGGAATGACTTGTTCATTACCAGTAATAAAATTCTGCCAAGAAAAAGGATTATCAAAAGAAGATATGATAAGAGGATTATTCTTCTCTCATATGACAACTATTCATATAAAATCAAATATAGGAAGATTATCAGCTTACTGTGGGGCTATCTGTGCAAGTGCTGGAGTAGCTGGAGCTATCTCATTTCTATCTGGATTATCATTAAAACAAATAGGATATGCTATTGAAACTACACTAGGAACTATGTCAGGAGTAATCTGTGATGGTGCAAAAAGTTCATGTGCTACTAAAATAGCAAGTGGAATATCTGCAGCTTTTGATGCTTACTATGCAGCTTCAAAAGATAGAAAATTTGAATTTGGAGAAGGAATAGTAGGAAAAGATGTAGAAAAAACTATAAAACATGTTGGAATATTAGGACAAGAAGGTATGAAAATAACTGACGAAGTTATACTAGATATAATGATTAAAAATATCTAATAGCATTACTTATATGAATCTATCTAGTCATTAAATAATTTTAATGTTATATTTAATTTTAAGGAGGAATTTTTATGGCTAAAATGAAGGATAGCTTAATTATTAAGCTAATTCTAGGGGTTATTGCAGGTCTTGTTATAGGTTTATTCTGTAACGAATCTGTAATTGGAGTAATCCAATCTATCAAATTTGTATTAGGACAGTTAATTAACTTTACTGTACCATTAATTATTTTAGGATTTATAGCACCAGCTATAACTAAGATGAAATCTAATGCTAGTAAAATGTTAGGAGTAATGTTATTACTTGCATATACTTCATCTGTTGGAGCAGCATTTTTCTCTATGATTGCTGGTTATACTTTAATTCCTAAATTAAACATTGTATCTACAGTTGAAGGTTTAAGAGAATTACCTGAAATGATATTTAAAGTAGAAATACCACCAGTATTCTCTGTTATGTCAGCTCTTGTATTAGCTCTTTTCTTAGGACTTGCTGTAGTTTGGACAAAATCTGAGAACTTTGAAAGATTATTAGATGAATTTAATAATATCATGTTAAAACTTGTATATGCTATTATTATTCCTATATTACCATTCTTTATAGCTTCTACATTTGCTACATTAGCTTATGAAGGTGGAATTACAAAACAACTACCTGTATTCTTAAAAGTTGTAGTTATAGTTTTAATAGGGCATTTTATTTGGTTAACTGTTCTATACTCTATAGGTGGAGCTGTATCAGGAAAAAATCCATTCAGTTTATTAAAATTCTATGGACCAGCTTATTTAACAGCTGTAGGAACTATGTCATCAGCAGCTACATTACCAGTTGCATTAAGTTGTGCTAAAAAATCACAAGTTTTAGATGATGATATAGCAAACTTTGCTATTCCTTTAGGATCAACAGTTCACCTTTGTGGTTCAGTATTAACTGAGGTATTCTTTGTTATGACTGTATCACAAGTTCTATATGGACAATTACCAGCTTTAGGAACTATGGTACTATTTATAATTTTATTAGGAATATTTGCTGTTGGAGCACCTGGAGTTCCCGGAGGAACAGTAATGGCTTCACTTGGAATCATTATATCTGTATTAGGATTTGACGACAGTGGAGTTGCTTTGATGCTTACAATTTTTGCTTTACAAGATAGCTTTGGAACTGCTTGTAACGTAGTTGGAGATGGAGCTTTGGCACTTATGTTAAATGGAATTTTTAAAAAAGATTTAGCTAAATAATTGCAATTAAAAGAGGAAAGTAAATTATAACTTTCCTCTTTTTTACTATTTTACACTTTCTAACTTATTAAAAATTATAGTTTTGCCCTCTTTTCTCCAATTAGCATATTCAGCAATACTTGTAAATAATACATCAGTAGATGAATTTAAAGCTGTTTCACAAGAATCTTGAATAACTCCAATTATAAATCCAACTCCAACAACTTGTATAGCGATATCATTAGGAATACCAAATAAACTACAAGCTAAAGGAATTAGTAAAAGAGAGCCTCCAGCTACTCCTGAAGCACCACAAGCACTAATAGCTGAAAGAACACTTAAAAGTATAGCTGAAAATATATCTACTTCAATTCCTAAAGTATGAGCTGCACTTAAAGTAAACACAGATATTGTAATAGCTGCTCCAGCCATATTTATAGTTGCTCCTAAAGGAATTGATACTGAATACATATCTTTATCTAATCCTAATTCTTCACATAAATTCATATTAACAGGAATATTAGCTGCAGAACTTCTTGTAAAGAAAGCTGTTACTCCACTATATTTTAAACATTTAAACACCAATGGAAATGGATTTTGTCTAATCATAATCCAAGCTATTAAAGGATTTACAATAAAAGTTACAAAAGTCATACATCCAAGTAATAAAATAATTAATTTCCCATAAGCAAATAAACTAGTAATTCCACTTGTTTTCATAGAATTAAATATAAGTCCCATTATCCCAAAAGGTGCAAACTCAATAACAGTTTTTACTGTTTTTAAAATTACCTCAGATATATCAATCAAAGCCTGTTTTGTACTCTCTTTTCCATCTCTTAAAAAGCCTCCAAAAAGTATACTCCAAAATAGAATTCCTATATAATTTCCCTTAAGTAATGCATTCATAGGATTATCTACTAGATTCATAAGAAGTCCTTTTAAAACTCCATATATATTTTCAGGAGGAGCAATTGAACCTTCAGTAGCTTTTAAAATTAACTCAACAGGAAAAATAAAACTTCCAACTACTGCTACTACAGCTGCTAAAAAAGTTCCTAAAAGATATAAAACTACTATTGATTTCATATTAGACTTCTGACCTTTTTTATGCTGTAATACTGCTACCATAACTAAGAAAAAAACAAGTATAGGAGCTATTGCCTTAAGTGCACCAACAAATAAATCTCCTAATATAACAATTCCACTAGCTTTTTCTGGAGCTACTAAAACCAACAATATTCCCATAAAAATTCCCAAAATTATTCTTTTAATAAGACTTATTTTATGCCATTTTATGTATATTTCTTTCATTGTAATTCTCTCCTTTGTCTTCATTTTAGAAACACGTGTTTTTATATAAAAGACAATATATCATAATATTTTATTTTATGCAAGTTTTTTTTATTTTTAATATGGACAAAATATTATTTTAAAGCTATACTCTGATTATAAAAGTTTATAGGAGGTCTTTTATGAAGGGAAAGTATCTAATTGTTGATAAAGCTATCTTACCAGATTATTTTGAAAAAGTTATTGAAGCTAGAACTCTTCTAAGAGATGGGAAATTTCAAAATGTTAGTGAAGCTGTTAAGGAAGTTGGAATAAGTAGAAGTACATATTATAAATATAAAGATTTTGTTTTTTCTCCTTCAGATAGTAATATTGGAAGAAAAGCACTTATTTCAATAATGCTTGAAGATAAAAAAGGAGCTCTTTCTGAAATTTTAAATTTTTTATACTCTGTTGAATGTAATATTATTACTATTAATCAAAATATTCCCATCAATGAAGTTGCATCAATCATCATTTCAATGGATATTTCTGATACTAAAACACCAATAGAAGAGATATTAGTCAATCTAAAAACTGTCAAATATGTTGTTTCATCTAAGCTAGTAGCTTTAGAGTAAATAATAAATATTATTACTTGAAATAAAAAGAGAAAACTATATTTTAAACTTGATAAAATTTATCTCTATAGTTTTCTCTTTTATTATTTTTATTTAAATTTGTATACGGGCAGTAATAATTATACTATTTTTGTTGTCCAATCTTCTACATTCCAAACTTCTGTTACTACATCCATATAAAAATCTGGCTCGTGACTAACTAATACTATTGTTCCTTTAAACTCTTTTAAAGCTCTTTTTAGCTCTTCTTTGGCATCTATATCCAAGTGATTAGTTGGTTCGTCTAAAACAAGCAAATTAATCTCTCTAAGCATAAGTTTACATAGACGTACCTTAGCATTTTCTCCTCCAGATAATACTTGCATCTGACTTGTTATATGATTAGTAGTTAAACCACATTTAGCAAGAGCAGCTCTTACTTCAGCATTAGTCATACTTGGAAACTCATTCCATATCTCATCTAAAGCTGTAGTAGTATTTCCTGCTTTTTCCTCTTGTTCAAAATATCCAATTTCTAAAAATTGTCCATGTTCTATTTCTCCAGATATAGGTTTTATCTTTCCTAATAAAGTTTTTAATAGAGTAGATTTTCCAAGTCCATTTACACCTTTAATAGCTATTTTTTGATTTCTTTCAATAGTAAAGTTAAGAGGTTTTGTAAGAGGGTCATTATATCCAATAACTAAATCTTTTACTGTTATAACTTCTCTACTTGGAGTTCTAGCTGAACTAAATCCAAAAGTTGGTTTTGGTTTTTCCTTAGCTATTTCTATAATCTCCATTCTATCCAGTTTTCTTTGCCTATCTTTAGCAAGGTTTGTAGTAGCAACTCTAGCTTTATTACGAGCTATAAAATCTTTTAGATGCTCTATCTCTTTCTGTTGTTTTTTATATGCTTGCTCTAATTGTCTTTTCTTTAATTCATACATCTCTCTAAATTGATAGTAATCTCCAGTATAACGAGTCAATACAGCATTCTCCACATGATAAATAACATTTACAACAGAGTTTAAAAATGGAATATCATGTGATACTAATATAAAAGCATTCTCATAATTTTGTAAGAAGTTCTTTAACCACTCTATATGATTTTCATCTAAAAAGTTTGTAGGCTCATCTAATATTAATATCATTGGATTTTCTAATAAAACTTTAGCTAGTAATATCTTAGCTCTCTGTCCTCCAGAAAGTTCTGATACATCTCTTTCAAGACCTATATCCATAAGCCCAAGTCCTTTAGCATACTCTTCTATTTTAGAATCTAAAGAGTAAAAATCTCCACTGTCTAAGATACTTTGAATCTCTCCTACCTCTTCCATAAGAGCATCCATCTCTTCAGGAGTACAATCTCCCATTTTTTCATATAATCCCATCATCTCTTGTTCTAATTCAAACATATGATTAAAAGCTGACTTTAAAATATCTCTAATAGTTTTTCCTTTTTCTAAAGTACTATATTGGTCTAAATAGCCAGTAGTAATATGATTACACCAAGTAACTGTTCCCTCATCTGGCATAAGATTCCCAGTAATTATATTTAAAAATGTTGTTTTTCCCTCTCCATTAGCTCCTACAAGTCCTATATGTTCTCCTTTTAAAAGTCTAAAAGAAGCATCTTCTAATATTACTCTAGAACCAAAACCATGGCTGACATTTTTTACATCTAATATACTCATATCCTCTCCTTAACTCTCTATTTTTAAAATATTTTTTATATGAAATACAAGTGATAAAATTATAACTAATATTCCTGAAATTACAAATATATCTTGGATTCTTATAATATCAGCTATTGGACCGAAAAAACTCATTCCCAATGGCAAAGAACAAGTATTTACTATTTGTAAAAAACTAAAAACTCTTCCCTGAATACTATTATCTACTCTCCTTTGAATAGTTGTTATAATTGGTGTTGAATAACATGGAGAAGTAAAGCCCATCATAGTATTAATCAATAGATACAAAATAAAATATCTCATACTTCCTAATCCTACCATAAATAAACCATACATTATTCCAGATAAAAGTGTTATTTTCAATCCTAAATCTTTTTTTAATTTAGTTATAAAAATTCCTCCCAATATCATTCCAAAACTATATGTCATCTCAGTAAAACTAAACCTCCAAACCTCCATTCCAAAGGTCCTATTCACTAATAATGGATTTAAAAATGCTGATGGACTTATTAAAAACAGTATTATAAACTGATATAAAAAAAGGTATTTTAAACTTTTATTTTTGATTATATACATTATTCCAAACTTTAACTCTATAAAAAAATCATTCTTTTTATTCTTAGCTTCTCTAGAAAAAAGTTTTAAATTCAATGTTATTGTTATTAAAATTCCAATAATTGCTGTAATAATATCTATCATTAAAGTAAACTCTATTGTGCTTAAACTCAATACTATTCCACTTATAACTGGAGATAAAAAATTTATAACTGAAGAAATAGTGCTATATATTCCATTCACTCTAAATAATTTTTCCTCAGGTACAATTTGAGGAATTATAGTATTTACAGTTGGAGTCTGTACTCCAGTTCCAAATGAACGAATTATTAATACTACAAACAATAGATTATAATTTCTTTCTCCTAGAAAAAATGAGATTGCTAAAAGAAATGTAGAAATTGCTATAATACTATCTGAAACTATTAAAATAGATTTTCTATTATATTTATCTATCAAAGTTCCTGAAAAAAATGATATTAACATTTGTGGTAAAAAACCACACAATGTTGTTAATGTTAGAATTTTAGCTGAACCTGTTTCCAATGTCAAATACCATATAATTCCATACTGAACTATTGATGAGCCAAATAAAGAAATTGATTGTGCTACTATAAATTTCTTTGCTACTTTTTTCCAATTTTTCATAATCTATTACCTTCCTATTCTTAATTTTTAAGCAAAATAAAAGCCACAACAAAACATTGCTGTAGCCTTTAATTTTAAATCTTTCTTCAAAAATAGACATCACAAAATTGATATACTCAAATATATCTTTTCAATACTATTTTTGATGAAATAGGAAAGTTTTATACTTTCAGTTTTAGCTCCATACAATGTTTCATCTTGACAATTGTATAGAGCACATTTTTCTTTTTAGCTCATCTATTTTTACATTATTCATTTTAATTTCCTTCTATAATTTTATTCTCGTAATTTCCTTAGATTATACCTTGCTTTAAAATAAAAGTCAATCTGAGCTTATTTTATTTTTGTCTATATACATATTATTTTAAATATCCTATCAATAGAGCTATATCATTTCCTGTAACTCCACTTATTCTTGAAGCCTCTCCTATAGATAGTGGTCTTATCTCTTCTAATCCACTTCTAGCAATATTAGAGATTCCTTTTACTGTAGAAAAATCAAAATCTTTAGGTATTCTCATCTCTTCTAATCTTTTAAACTTCTCTATTTGCTCATTCTCTCTTTGAATAAAGATGTCATATTTTATAATAGTTTCTATCTGATTTTTAATAAATTCTGGATAATCTCCAATCTCAGTAACATCTTTTAGACTATCATAAGTTACCTCTTTAACCTTTAAAAGTTCTCCTATCTTTATTCCCTTAGCAAATTTTTGATTAGAACCTAATTTTTCTAAAAGTTCATTAGCTTTAACCATAGGTACACTTATCTCTCTAAGTCTCTCTATCTCACTATTTACAATATTAATAGCATTCTCTAAATACTCTAATTTTTCTTTAGATAAAAGTCCTATTTCCTTTGCCTTTTCATACAATCTCATAAAGGCATTATCAAATCTTAAAGTAAGTCTATACTCTGAACGAGATGGTAATACTCTATATGGTTCTGGAGTTTTCTTATGTATAATATCATCAATAAGAACTCCTATATATCCCTCACTTCTATCTATGATAACAGGTTCTTTTCCATCTAATTTTCTAGCAGCATTTACCCCAGCCATAAATCCTTGACAAGCTGCCTCTTCATAACCAGATGTTCCATTTATCTGCCCAGCAAAAAATAGCCCAGCTATTTTTTTACTTTCTAAACTTGGATATAATTGAGAAGCTGGAGCATAATCATACTCTACAGCATAACCATGTCTCATTATTTTAGCATTTTCAAGTCCAGCTATAGTTCTCATCATAGCTTCTTGAGCAAATGGTGGCATAGCTGTAGTTAAACCATTTACATAGATTTCTTCAGAATCAGCAGATTCTAACTCCAAAAATATTTGATGGTTTGTTTTATCTGGGAAATTAAGTACTTTTCTATCTAGTGACGGACAGTGTCTAGGTCCATGAGTCTCTATTATTCCACTTACTATTGGAGAGTATTTTAACATCTCTTTAGCCACTTCAATTGTTTTTTCAGTTGTGTGTGTAAGCCATGTAGGAACTACATTGTTTCTCTCTTTATTAGTAAAAATTGAGAAGTATCTAGGGTGTTCCTCTCCCTTTAATTCCTCCATTTTAGAGAAATCTATACTTCTTCTATCAAGTCTTGGAGGTGTAGCTGTCTGATATCTCTCTATATGGATTCCATGGTCTCTAAGAGAGTCTGAAAGTTTCTCAGCTGATTGCTCTCCCTGTCTTCCAGCAGAATAAATTACATCTCCTATAACTATCTTTCCTTTTAAGAAAGTTCCAGTACAAAGTACAACAGCTTTAGCAAAATAAGAGATTCCAAGTCTTGTTCTAACTCCTTTTATCTCTCCATCATCTACTATAATTTGTTCTACACAATCTTGAATCATATGAAGATTATCTGTATGCTCAAGTTTTTTTCTCATCTCTGTTCTATAAAGATATTTATCAGCTTGTCCTCTTGTTATTCTAGCTGCTGGTCCTTTACTCTCATTTAGATGTTTCAATTGAAGATTAAACTCATCTGTATGTTTTCCCATCTCTCCACCTAAGATGTCCATCTCTGCCACAAGATTACTTTTTCCAGGACCCCCTATTGAAGGGTTACATGACATCATTGCAATTGTATCTAAGTAAAGTGTAAATATAGCTGTATCTTTTCCAAGTCTAGCTGAAGCAAGTGCTGCTTCTACTCCAGCATGACCTCCTCCAACAACTATTACATCATAAATTTTTTTCATCTTCTCCTCCTAACTCCATAAATTAAGAAAGAGGATTACTCAAATTTGAGCATCCTCATTTTTTATTTTCCAACACAGAAATTGCTAAAAATATGGTCTAATAAATCTTCGCTAGAAATCTCTCCAGTTACTTCTGAAAGGGAATTTAAAGCTCCTTTTATATCAACAGCCATTAAATCCATTGGTAATCCAGCATGTATAGTATCAAAAATATTTTCTACATACTGTTTCGTTTTCTCTAAAGCAGATTTATGTCTAACATTTGTAATTGTTATCTTTTGAGAACTATCTTCAACATTTCCATCTACTATATGATGATAGATTTTATCTTCCATTTCATCAATACCTATATTTTTCATAGCTGAAATCTCTATCCAATTCTTTATCTTAGTTAGTTTTGATAAATCTACCTTTCTTTCCATATCTATCTTATTTAAGATACCAATTACTTTTTCAGAATTTATACTTTCATGGATTTTTATATCTTCCTCTTCTAGCTCTCTTGAACCATCTATTACAAATAATATGAGGTCAGCATTCTCTATCATTTTTTTAGATTTTTCTACACCTATATTTTCTACAATGTCATCAGTTTTTCTAATTCCAGCAGTATCTACTAAAATCAATGGTATTCCTTTTAAATTTACAACCTCTTCTATCACATCTCTAGTTGTTCCAGGAATATGAGTTACAATAGCTCTCTCCTCACGTAAAACTGAATTTAAAAGGCTTGACTTACCAACATTAGGTTTTCCTACTATGGCAGTCTTAATTCCCTCTTTAATCATCTTCCCTTTATCATAAGACTTAATTAATCTATCTGTTGTATCAACTACCTCTTGAAGGTTTCCTACTAGATTCTCTGGTAATGGGTCATCTATTCCTTCTTCTGGGTAATCAAGAACAACATTAATATGTGCAGCAACATCTAAAATTAATTTTTTAAGATGTTCTATCTGCTCTTTTAAATCCCCTCTAAGTTGGTTTAATGATAAAGATACTGATTTTTCTGTTTTTCCATGAATTATATCTATTATAGCTTCAGCTTGAGTTAAATCAATTCTTCCATTTAAAAAAGCTCTTCTTGTAAACTCTCCAATTTCAGCATGTCTTGCTCCATATTTTAAAACTGTTTCAAGAAGTTTTTCAGTTATTACAAATCCACCATGGCAATTTATCTCTACAATATTCTCTTTTGTATAAGTATGTGGAGCTTTCATAATAGATACCATTACTTCATCAATCAGTTGCTCTCCATCATAAATATGTCCATAGTTTATACTAAAATTTCTCAATTCCTCTATTTTTTTACCAGACTTTGGTTTAAAAATTTTTTTAAGAATTGTAAAAGCATCGCTTCCTGAAATTCTTACAATACCAATTCCCCCCTCTCCACGAGGAGTTGAAATAGCCGCTATAGTATCAAAAAGCATGATTGCCTCCCTATTTTTTTCTCTTAATAACAATATATCTCTTAGGATCTCTTCCCTCACTGTAAGTATCTAACTCTTGATACTTATTTACAACCTCATGTATTATCTTTCTTTCTCTTGGTGGCATAGGATTTAGTCTAACTGGTTTTCCAGATTTTAAAGCTTTCTCTGCCATTTTTTTTCCTAACTCTCTTAGTGTTTCAGTTCTTTTAGCTTTAAATCCCTCTACATCTACTTCAATTCTATAATCTTTCATTATTGAATTTAAAAGATATTCAAAACTATTTAAAGTTTTTCCTTTTTTACCTATGATAATTCCATTATCTTCTCCATATAAATTAACAAGATAATTTCTATCACTTAATCTATCTACTTCAACTTTTAGCACTAAACCAATATTTTCTAAGAGTTCTTCAGCTTTCTTTTGAATAGTTTCAGATATGTCCTTTTTATCTTTTTTTACTTCTTTAATATCAATAGTTTGTTCTTTAACATGTTCTTTTTTCTTTTCAGTTACTTCTATATCTTTGATTTTTTCAATTTTACTTTCTTTTTTCTCTTTAGGAGTTTTATCTATCTCTATTTCATAAACTCCTTCCCTATTAAAAATTCCTAAAAAAGATTTACTTTTTTGTTTCTCTATAACGTTAACTACTTGCTCAGGAGTTGCTTCCATGATTTTTAACGCTCTTGTTATAGCTTGCTCCTGACTCATAGCTTTAATTTCTATAACATTTTTCATAATAGTTTATTCTCCTTTTTTCATAATCAAGTATTGTTGAACTACTGCTGCAACACTTGATGCTAACCAATATATTTGTAATCCTGCTGGCATTTTATATGATATAAATACCATCATTAAAGGAAACATATACATCATATTTTTCATTTGAGGATTATCAGAAGATCCCATCACTTTTTGTTGTAAAAATGATACTACTCCATTTAGTATTGGTAATATATAATAAGGGTCTGGATTAACAAGTTGCATCCACAAAAATGTTGAATCTTGAGGTACTGTTACAGGGTCTCTTAAAACACCAAATAATGCCCATAATATAGGAAGCTGTATTAAAAGAGGTAAACATCCTCCCATTGGATTAACTTTATGTTTTTGATATAACTCCATAGTTTTTTGATTCATCATTTTAGGGTCATTTTGATATTGTTGCTTAATTTTTTCTATTTCTGGTTGTAGTACTTTCATACTTTTCATAGATTTATCTTGTTTTAAGGTCAATGGAAGTAAAATAATTTTAATAACAATAGTTGCAAGTATAATAGCTACTCCAAAATTTCCTGTTAAACTATACATTAAATGTAATAGAGCTGAAATAGCTCCTTTCAATAAACCATAAATATAACTCATTAATCCTCCTAATTTTTATCTCTTTTTTCTGGTACTGGATCATATCCTCCAGGATGAAAAGGGTGGCATTTAATTATTCTTTTTATTCCTAAAAAAATCCCTTTTATTATCCCAAATTTTTCTATTGCTTCATAAGTATAAGCTGAACATGTAGGATAAAATCGACAATTTTTTCCTAAAAATATAGATATATACTTTTGATAAAGTTTTATTAATAAAAGTATAATTTTTTTCATATTTAATTTCCTATTTAAATAACTTTACATTTTTTAGAGTTTTATCTAAGTCTTTTTTTATATCTCCAAATTTTAAAAATTTAAATTTTTCTCCAGCTGTTTTTTTTGCTACAAAAATAATATCATACCCATCTTTTAATGATTCTTCATTTTGACGATAATATTCTCTAAATAGTCTTTTTAATCTATTTCTACAAACGGCATTTCCAGTTTTTTTACTTACAACAAACCCACATCTTTTCAAATTATTATCATTCTTCTTAAAAAAAATAAGAGAGTAATAACCAAAACTTTTTCTTCCCGAATTGTAGATTATTTGAAACTCTCCATTTTTCTTTAAATTATTCATGATTATTGTTCTCCTAAAATAATGCTTTATTTTCTGATAAAAGGTTCTTGTAAAAACCCGGTGATATTAAACACCGGGTTCTATGCTGATAATACTTTTCTACCTCTAGCTCTTCTTCTTTTTAATACTTTTCTACCGTTTTTAGTAGCCATTCTTGCTCTGAACCCGTGATCTTTCTTTCTTTTAGCTTTATTTGGTTGGTATGTTCTTTTCATCTATTTCACCTCCGAAAAAATTCTATATTTCAGATAAAGATTTTATATTATTTTTATGATTTTGTCAAGTATTTATTATAAATTTCTAGAATAAGACATAAAGAATATTTATATTAAAAAAAATAAAACAAACCTTTAAAATAAAATTAAGTAGTTTTTTGTATATTGTTTTTTGTATTATGTATAGACTAAGTTAAAAATTAAAATTTTATTTAACATTGAAAAATCAAACTTTATGAATAATTATTTAATTAAATTTATTATTGATACTATACACTAAAAGAGTTATGTATTTATCGAATATTGTTTCGAAGAAATATTTATTATCTTTGAAAAAATCAGTATTTATGATAATATAATTTTATTATTGATAATAGACAATGGGAGAATTATTATTTTTTCAAGTATTAGAAAAATAATAATTTTATAACTCTGCATAAAATAAGGATTTTAATATTCAAAATAATATTATTGTTTATAAGCAAATATTTAAAGAATATTTTTTCTAGTTTATGTAAAAATATTATTGTTTATAGACAATTTAAAACTAGAGTTTTCCTAATTTTTTATAAAAAATATTAAATATAAAGTTATTAATGTTCATATACAATAGAAAAATATAGGAAATTTAAAGCATTCATAGCTATTATAAATTTAAGAAGTAAGTAAAAATATAGAAATAATGAAAGTTAAAAAAAAAATAAAAAATATTATTGTCAATATACATAAAAAATGGTATATTATTCATTATATACATTGATATTGTTAAATTATAAAGGAGCTTTTATGAAAAAAGGAAACTTAGAGAATCAAGACGAATTAGATAGTTTTAATATTGTTAAAAGTGGTTCTTTACTTGAAGATATTAAAAAAGTAGAAATAAAATTAAATCAAGTTCCAGATATAGAAGTAAAAGAAGTTGTAATAAAAGAAACAGGAAATTTTTTAAATTTAAAGGATAACATTATTAATATTCCTGTTGAGATGATTGTATTTCCTTTTTTTACTCCTCAAAAGCAAAATAAAAGAGTAAATTTTCAATATTCTTTTGAGGATTTAGGGGTAACAATGTCTTGTACCCTAATAGCTAAAGATAACAATGATAAAGTATTTCAACCTTCTATATTTGAAGAAAAAATATATACTTATTTAATTTCAATGTATGAGTTGAAAAAAGAATTGAATAATACAGATGATTATATAGAGTTTGAAATTTCAGATTTTATTGTTAACTTTTTAGGAAATAAAATGAATAGAACTTATTATACTAAAGTTGAACAAGCTTTAAAAAATTTAAAAAATACAGAGTATCAATTTGTAGTATCTAATCATACAAAACTTGGGAATTATAAATTTGAAGATGAAGAGTTTAAATTATTGACATATCAAAAGTTAGAGAAGGGTAGAAAAAAATTCTATAGAGTTACATTAAATAAAAATATAAGACAAAAAATAAAAGATAAGAGATATATTAAGTATAATTCACGTTCACTTTTAGAGATTTTAACAAAAGATCCAATAGCTGGAAGAATATATAAATATATCAGCAAAATAAGATATGATAAAGATAGAGATAGAATAAATTTAAGAACATTAGCAGCTGTTATTCCTCTTAAAACAGAGCAAATAACAGAAAGAGCTAATAAAAACGGAGAAGTAAAACAGTATGTTCTATGTAGATTAAAACAAGTATTAAAAAGAGTAGAAAAAGCTTTTGATGTATTAGTAGAATTAGAATATATTTTAAGTTATAAAGCTGAGTATGTTAAAAGTGAAGATACTTATTATTTAGATTATATTTTCAATAAGGAAAAAGATGGAGATTGCCATGTATCTACTTTTATAGAAAATAAAGCTGAAAGAGCTTCAATTGGATATAAAAAAGATAGAAATATTGATATTGAAGATGCAGAAATAATTGAAGTTATAGCAGACAATGTTAAAGATAAAAATATTAAAGAAAAAACTCCTAAAAAAGAGATAAAAATTAAAGAAAGTAAGGATAATATTGAGTTTTCAGATGAAATTTTAGAAAGAATAAAGAAAGCTAAGAGAAATATATATGTAATGAGAGCTTGGGATAAAAGAACAGATACCAAAATTAAGAAGATTTATAGAGAAGAGGGAGAAGAAAGAACAAAGGAAATTTTAAATATACTCTATAAAAATTTGACAACTAATGTTAAAACAACTTTAGTGCAGTATATTAACGGAATTATAAAGAATCTTTCTATTACAGATAAAGAAAATAATAAACAAAATTTAACTCTTTTTAGTAATGTTGTAAAAGAAAAGGGATTAAAGAGCAAAAAATTGATTAATCAAGCAAGAAGAACAGTTAAAAAGCCAGTTTTAAATAATATAAAAGATTTAGTTGAAGAAACAAATATTCCTAGAGATATGATAGAAGAGTTTGAAAGTTTTGATGAATATGAAAAATTAAAAATAGAAGAGAAAGCATTGGAACTTTGCTCAAAAGAAATGGGCGTTGATATTAATTTCTTATTAGCAATGAAGGCTAAGACAAGGGCAATTTATATTGGAGCAATAAAGGATTATATTGAAAGAGTTATGAAAGAAGAAGAGGAAAATTAAGATTATTACTGTTTATATACATAAAAAGAGAACAATATAGTTCTCTTTTTATGTTAAAATTCTAATACATTTCCAGTATTAGTAGGAAGAATATTAAATCCAGAATCTTTAAAAATTTTTATAATATTTTTTCCAGTACAATGAGACAAAGCAAGATATTTTATATCCTCTTTTTTCAGATAATTAATTGTTTTTAAAATTCTTTCAGAATTACTTTTACTGAGGTGTAAGCCCCCAATAATTCCAACGATTTTTTTATTAGTCCATTTTTTAATATTTTTGATAATGTTAACTATTCCAATATGTGAGCAACCACAAAGAATAAAAAATCCCAATTTTGTATCTAAACCTAATACAATTTCATCACTCATACTATCAAGAATAAACGTAGAATTTTTTTTCTTGTAATAAGAAAGATTAATCTCTTCAAAATCGTTTAATCTTTCAAAATTTGTAAAAGCTGTAATATTTTTAGATAGAATATGTATATGTTCATTAATAAAAGATAAATTAATTTTTTTATCTAGTATGTAATCTTGGAAAAAATTAGCTCCTAAGATTCGAGAGTAAAGTTCTGAAAAACTAAATCTTTTATCAAAAAAATTTTTATTTAAGTAAAGAGTAAAATTATTTCCAAATTTTTCAATATAATTTTTAAGTCCACCTACATGATCGTAATGATTATGACTAAGTACTATAGTATGAATATTTTTAGTATCTAATTTTAGTTTTTCAATATTTTTAATAAATATTCCACTTTGACCAGTATCAAATATGAGAGAAGTATCTTCATCTTGGATAAAAACAGAAAATCCAAACTCATTAACTAAGTTTGGATCACAACTTAAATCATTTTCTATAAGTATTATTATTTTCATAAAACCAACTACTTTTTACTAGAAACCCAATATACTAGTGATGAAGTAAAACCTGGATTTCTATATCTATGTGGAGTGTTTTGTTTTATAAATATAGAGTCTCCTTCATAGAGATGATAAAGGGTTTTTTCTAATTCAATTTCTAATTCACCTTTGACAACTATTCCAATTTCGTCATATCCATGACCCCATGACATATCGCTAAAAGAACTTTCTTCTTCAATAGTTATTGCAATTCCATTTAAACTTGCTTTTCTATTTAAAAGACTTTCAACTTTTGTATTAGTTTCAACATTTTTTAATATTTCTTCTCTTTCTGCAGCTCTTGTAACAAGGTTACTAGCAATTTCTTCATCCAAAATTTCCATAAGATTAATTCCTAAAGCTGAACATATTTGCTGAAGGTTATTTATTGAAGGGCTATTTAAGTCACGTTCAATATTACTTAAAAATCCGATTGAAAGACCAGTAATTTCAGATAGTTGTTTTAATGTATAATCCTTGTTTTTTCTAATAGTTTTAATTTTTTCCCCTAGTTTCATTAATTGCTGTTCCTCCATAAAAAGTTTAATTGATATGATTATACCATAAAGATTAATTAATGTAAATTCAATAAAATATAAAAAATATAAATAACAAAAAAATTAAGTTTAGTTAAAAAAAATTAAAAATTTCAAAAAAGTATAAATATAGTATAATGAAAAAAATAATAAAATAGTTAATAACATAATAAAATTAAAAAATAATATAATAAAATTAAAAGAGTAGAGAACAGAAAAATTCAATATTTCTGTAGATGATATTTCATTTTAGTGAAAAAAATTCTTGAAATATTTTATTTGTTATGTTATACTTTTTGATGTATTTAAAATAACAATAATATACGTAAAAAGAACGTAATATATTGTTAATTAAAATTAAATTTTAATTAAGTATAATTAAACAAAAAAGGAGAAAAAATGGACGTAATTAAAGGAGTAGTTTTATTATTTGTAGTTTTAGGAGGATTTTCACTATTTAGTATGAAAGCTCCAAAGGGTATGAAAGCAATGGGAGCATTAGCAGGAGCAGCAACAGCAAGTTTCTTAGTAGAAGCTTTCCAATTATACGTTGGAGGAGATTTATTTGGAATACCTTTCTTAGGAGAAGTAGGAAAAGCTGCTGGTTCAATGGGAGGAGTTGCTTCAGCAATATTAGTACCTATAGCTTTAGGAGTAAATCCAACATATGCAGTATTAGTAGGAGTATCAGTAGCAGGATTTGGAATATTACCTGGTTTCTTAGCTGGATATATTTTATCTTTTGTTATTCCAAAAGTAGAGCAAAAAGTTCCTCAAGGATTAGATTTAATTTTTGTAATTTGTTTTATTTCGCCATTAGCAAGATTAATAGCATCAGCATCTAATCCAATAGTAAATTCTACTCTATTAAATATAGGTGGAATTCTTGAATCAGCTTCTCATTCAAGCCCAATATTAATGGGAATAATATTAGGAGGAGTAATAACAGTTGTTGCAACAGCACCATTATCATCAATGGCACTTACAGCAATGATGGGATTAACAGGAGTTCCTATGGCAATTGGAGCGCTTTCAGTAATGGGTTCTTCATTTATGAATGGAGTATTTTTCCATAGAATGGGATTTGGAGATAGAAAAACAACAATAGCAGTTGCAATAGAACCATTAACACAAGCTGACTTAATATCTGCTAATCCTGTACCAGTATATATAACAAACTTTATAGGTGGAGCATTAGCAGGAGTTGTAGTAGCACTTTATGGTCTTGTAAATAATGCAACAGGAACAGCTACACCAATAGCAGGATTAATGGTAATGTATGGATTTAATGATGCAATAACAGTTACAAAAGTAGCCTTAATGTGTGCTGCATCTGGAATATTTGCTGGATTCTTAGGATCAATAATATTTAAAAATTATAAAATAAAAACAGTAGAAGAGATAAGAGGTAAGAACTAATGGATAGCTTAAAAGAATTATTTAAAATAGGATGTGGACCTTCTAGTTCTCATACTATGGGACCAGAAAGAGCAGCTAAGAAATTCAAGGCTGAAACAGAAGGAGCTAATTTATATATAGTTGAGCTTTATGGAAGTTTAGCAGCTACTGGTAAGGGACATTTAACAGATTGGATAATTGAAGAAACTTTAAAACCTACAAAAACAGAGATAGTATGGATGCCAGAGTATATTCATGAATATCATACTAATGGAATGAAATTTATAGCTTTAGATAAAGATGGAAAAGTTATGAAGGAATGGTTGGTATTCTCTGTTGGTGGAGGAACAATAAAAGAGCTTACAGATAAGAGAAGTGGAGCTGGACAATGCTATAATTTAACTAAGATGGATGATATTATGGCATGGTGTAAAGAGAATAATAAAGAGCTTTGGGAATATGTAGAGTATTGTGAAGGACCAAGTATTTGGGCTCATTTAAAAGATATACTAGATACAATGAATGCAGCTGTAGATAGAGGTATTAGAAAAGATGGAGTACTTCCTGGAAAATTAAGATACCCAAGAAAAGCAAAAGAAATCTATGATAAGATAGATAAAAAGAGAAACTATCTAGTAATAACTAAAAAGATATTTGCTTATGCACTAGCTGTATCAGAAGAAAATAGTAGTGCAGGGACAATAGTAACAGCTCCTACATGTGGAGCAGCTGGAGTTATTCCAGGATTATTAAGAGCTCTAATAGAAGAGTATGAATTAGATGAAACTACAGCATTAAGAGCTTTAGCAGTAGCTGGACTTATAGGAAATTTAATAAAAGAAAATGCAACAATATCTGGTGCTGAGGGTGGATGTCAAGCTGAAATAGGAGCGGCATGCTCTATGGCAGCAGGAATGGCAGTATATATCTTAGGAGGAACAACAGAACAAATAGAATATGCAGCTGAGATGGGAATGGAACATCATCTTGGAATGACTTGTGATCCTGTTGGTGGATATGTACAAATTCCTTGTATAGAAAGAAATGCAATAGTAGCAGTAAGAGCTTTAAATACAGCTGATTATGCACTATCAACTAACGGAGAGCATACAATAAGCTTTGACCAAGTTGTAATAACTATGAAGGAAACAGGAGTAGATATGTGTTCTGCTTATAAAGAAACTTCAACAGGTGGACTTGCGAAATATTATGATAAGTTTTTAAATGATGAAACTATAGATTAATTAAAATAAATTTATGAACTATATGATTTAGTAACTTACTAAGTTGTATAGTTCATTTTTATTTAAAATATATTTTTGCAAAGTGAAGAAATAAAGGGTAAAATATAGGTAAAAGAAAAATATGGAGGAAAAAATGAAAGAGTATAGAGGAAAAATCCCCTTTTTATTGAAAGAAATAGGAGGAAAAATACTATATCTTTGTTCTTCAAATAGAAATATAGAAGATTATTATAATGTATTAAGTGATATATATGGTGGAAATATATTAAAATTAGAGAATACTCAATCAAAGGATGAATTAGAAAAAGATAATTATGACTTATTAGAAATTCTAAAATCAGAAGAAGATTTTATTATTTTACTTTCTTTAGAAGCTATTTTAAGAGAATACTTTTTAGAGGGAAAAAGATATGAGATAGAAATAGGAAAAAGTTTGGATATAAAAGAATTAGAAAATTCTTTAGAAGAGAGTGGATATAATAAAGAGTATATGGTAGAAGAAAGAAATCAGTACAGTATGAGAGGAGATATATTAGATATTTTTCCTAAAAATAGTAAGTATCCAGTTAGAATTGAGTTTAGTTTTAATAATGAAGTAGAGAGAATAGCATATTTTGATATAGAAACCCAAAAAAGTGTTGAGAAAAAAAATCAAGTTTATATGTATATAAACAATAATATAGAAGAGAAAAATAGTTTTTTAGATTTTTTAAATAATAGAAATGATTTAAAAATTTTTATAGAAAATATAGATTTATTAAATTATAAATTAGAAGAGATTCTTTCTAATAGTGAGATTAAAGAAAAGAGTATAAAAGGAATATATAATAATTTTTTAAAAATAGCTAAATCAGTTGAAATAAATAAATTTACTCACGAGGAACTTCAAAATTTTGAGAGTATAGAGTATGTAAAAAAAATTGGTAAAGATCCATTACAAAAAATAAAAATAGTATCTGATGAAGAAAAAAGATACAGAGAGATATTCGAAGGTTATAATTTTGAATATGAAAAGTATCCATTATTTGAAGGATATAAAGAGGAGAATCTTCTTGTACTAACAGATAGAGAATTAAAAGGTATTAGAGTAAGAAGAGAAAAAAAGGATAAAGGATTTCAAAGATATAAAAATATAACAGAAATACAAGAAGGAAACTATATTATACATGAGAATTATGGAGTAGGTCTATATCTAGGAATTGAAATAATAGATGGGCATGATTATTTAAAAATTAAATATGCTGGAGAGGATAAACTTTTTGTTCCAATAGAGGGAATAGGAAAAATAGGAAAGTATATATCAATAGATGGAGAGATACCAGAAATATATAATTTAGGAAGAAAAGGTTTTAGGAAAAAAGAGAAAAAATAGCTGAAGAGATGTTACAATTTGCAAAAGAAATAGTAGAAATCCAAGCTAGAAGAGATTTAGAAGCTGGATATTCTTTTGCTCCAGATAATTTATGGCAGGAGGAATTTGAAGAGAGTTTTCCATATAAAGAGACTCCTTCACAATTACAGGCTATTGAAGATGTAAAAAGAGATATGGAATCTTCAAGAATAATGGATAGAGTAGTATGTGGAGATGTGGGGTATGGGAAAACAGAGGTAGCTATAAGAGCAGCTTTTAAAGCAGCTATTGAAGGGAAACAAGTGGTGCTTATGGTTCCTACTACAGTTCTAGCTCAACAGCATTATGAGAGATTTACAGAGAGAATGAAAAATTATCCAATAAATATAGAATTATTAAGTCGTTTATTAACTTCTAAAGAACAAACTCAAACTTTAAAAAAGATAAAAGAAGGGGGAGTAGATATAGTAATAGGTACTCATAGAATTTTGTCAGAAGATGTTGAATTTAAGGATTTGAGACTTGTAATTATAGATGAGGAACAAAAATTTGGAGTAAAAGCAAAGGAAAAATTAAAAAAACTAAGAAGTAAAGTAGATGTACTAACTTTAACTGCAACTCCTATACCAAGAACTTTAAATTTAGCTCTTTTAGGAATAAGAGATTTATCAGTGATAGATACTCCGCCAGAGGGAAGAAAACCTATCAATACTTTTTTTGTTGAAGGGCTTGAAAAAAATATAAGAGAGATTATTATGAAGGAGATAGCAAGAGAGGGACAGGTATTTTATATTTTTAACTCAGTAAAGGGTATAGAAAAAAAGACTCAAGAGTTGAGAAAAATTTTACCAGAATATTTAAAAATAGATTTTGTACATGGTCAGATGACTCCAAGAGATATAAAAGAAAAAATTAAAGAGTTTGAAAATGGAGAGATAGATATATTAGTAGCTACTACAATTATAGAAAATGGAATAGATATAGAGAATGCTAATACTATGATTATAGATAGAGCTGATAAGCTAGGACTTTCACAAATATATCAATTGAGAGGGAGAGTAGGAAGAGGAAATAGACAAAGTTATTGTTATCTTCTGACTAAAGAGTATCAAACAAAGAAAGCTAAAGAAAGAGAAGAATCAATAAAGAATCTTGAAGAGATCGATGGAGGAGGACTTCAACTTTCGATGGAGGATATGAGAATAAGAGGAGCTGGAGAGATACTAGGAGAAAAGCAACATGGAATATTGGAAACTTTTGGGTATACTCTATATATGAAGATGCTTCAAGAGGAGATAGATAAAATAAAAGGAAGGTTTGAAGAGGATATAGATGATATAGAGATAAAAGTAAATTATCCAGCGTTTATACCTAATGAATATATAGAAAAAGATGAAAAAATAAAAGTCTATAGAAGAATAACTGAAGTAAAGAGTATAATTGAATTAGAAAATATAAAAGATGAATTAATAGATAGATTTGGAAAAATGCCAGTAGAGGCACAAGGATTTTTTAGATATATAGGTTTAAAATTTAGAGCTAAAAAATTAGGAATAAAAAATGCTCTTGAGATAAAAGGAAAAGTTGAGTCTATTATAAAATTTAATAGTGATAAGGTAAACTTTGATGTTTTATTAAAACTAATACAAGAAGGACTAATAAAATATCAGAAAAAAGATGATACAATAGAGTATAACGGAACAATCGAGGAGTTTTTAAATGTATATGAACAATAATATAATGGAGGGATACTATGAAAGAGTTTGATAGACTTGTAGATATAATAAGGATATTAAGAAGTGAAAATGGTTGTCCTTGGGATAGAGAGCAGACATTAGAAAGTTTAAAACCTTGCTTGAGAGAGGAAGTAGCAGAACTATTAGAGGCTATGGAAGGAGATATAGAAGAGCATAAGGGAGAATTAGGAGATGTTCTAATGAACTTAGTTTTTCAAGCTGATATTCGTGAAAAAGAAGGGAAATTTAATATTGAAGATGTTGCTTATGAGATAAATGAAAAATTAATAAGAAGACATCCTCATGTATTTAAGGAAAAAAATAGTGAGATATCTACAAAAGAGGTTTTAACTAATTGGGATGAGATAAAAAAGACAGAGAAGTTGCATGAAAATAGAAAATCAGTAATAGATGGAGTTCCTAAATATCTTCCAGCACTATCTAAAGCTCAAAAAATACAGAAAAAAGCATCAAAAGTTGGTTTTGATTGGGATAATGTAGAACAAGTATTTGATAAAATCTATGAAGAGTTAGATGAATTAAAAGTTGAGATAGAGAGAAAAGATAAAGAGAAAATGAAAGATGAATTAGGAGATGTATTATTTTCCATTGTAAACATAGCTAGATTTTTAGATATAGATGCAACTGAAGCACTAGAAGGAACAATAAAAAAATTTGATAAGAGGTTTAGATATGTTGAACAAAACTGTGATATTGAAAAAACTTCATTGGAAAATTTAGAAAAACTTTGGCAAAATGCAAAAAAAGCCATTGACTTATAGAAAAAATGTAGTATATATAGTATAAAGAGGAGTAGATATGAGACTAGATAAATTTTTAAAAGTGAGCAGAATAATTAAAAGAAGACCTATTGCTAAAATCGTGGTAGATGGTGGAAAAGCTAAGCTTAATGGTAAAGTAGCAAAGGCAAGTACAGAGGTAAAAGTAGGTCAGATATTAGAGTTAGAGTATTTTAATAAGTATTTTAAATTTGAGATATTAGAAGTACCTACTGGAAATGTAGCAAAAGAGAGAACCTCAGAACTTATAAATGTGTTAGAAAGTAGAGGAATTACTGTGGATATAGATGGTGAGGAGGATATTTTTTAATGAAATTCTCTTTAAATTCAAATGCTAAAATAAATATTGGTTTAAATGTAACAGGAGTTTTACCTAATGGCTATCATCTATTGGATATGGTAATGATACCAATATCTCTTACTGATAAACTTGAAGGAGAGATATTTGAAGAGGATGGAGAGTTAGAGATTACTACTAATAAACCAAGTATTCCAACTGGAAAAGAAAATATTCTTTGGAAAATATATGATAAATTTTATAAGAGAAGTGGATTTACAAAAAAAAGAGTAAAAATATATTTAGAAAAAGTTATTCCACATGAAGCTGGTCTAGGTGGAGGAAGTTCTAATGGAGCTTTTTTCTTAAAAGAATTAAATAAATATCATAAAGACTTCTTTTCTTTAGATGAGTTAATAGAGTTAGGAAAAAGTGTTGGAGCAGATATTCCTTTCTTTATAATCAATAAGCCTAGTAGAGTGAAAGGTATTGGAGAGAAAATAGAGATATTAGAGAATAATTTGGATAAAGATATTATTTTGATTAAGCCAAATTTTGGAGTATCAACAGCTAAAGCATATAAAAATATGTATATGCTCAAAAATAAAAAAGATGCTAATATAGATAAAATAATTGAGGGATTAGAAGATAATAAGCTTTCTTTAATAGAAGAGAGTATAGAAAATAATTTGGAACAGGGACTTTTACTTGAAGATACTAATATAATAGAATTTAGAAAAAAATTAGGAAAAATTTCTAACATGAAATTTTTTATGTCTGGGAGTGGAAGTGCATACTATGCTTTTACAGAAAATGGAAAAGAAAAAGTAGAGACAATAAGGGAGCAATTACAACACTGTGAAGTACATCTTTGCAGAGGGTTATAATGATTACATAAAAAAGGGAAGGTGCATGATTATGAAAATTACAGATGTAAGATTAAGAGCAGTAAAAGGAGAAAATGAACTAAAATTAAAAGCTTATGCAGATGTAACTTTTGATGAGTGTTTTGTTATTCATGGGTTAAAAATTATTGATGGACAAAAAGGAATGTTTGTAGCTATGCCATCTAGAAAAATGCCAGATGGAGAGTATAAAGATATAGTTCATCCTATTACTCCTGAGTTGAGAAAAGAGATTACTGATACTGTAATTGCCAAGTATAATGAAGCAAAACCTGAAGAGGTAGTAGAAGAGTAATTTGGAAGATGCTAAAAAATGGAGAAATTATTTTCTCCATTTTTTTGTTAAAATGCTAAGAGAAAAAACAGAAAAATATCAAAAATGTATATATTGAATTTGAAAAAATTTTTTTACTAGATTTTATATCCCAATCATGCTAGAATATCACAGTGAAAAATTGTGATAAAAATCATAATATTTTAGGGAGGAAAAATGTTAGTAAAAGAAAAAGAGTTAAAACAAGAGAGAGTTTCAAGAGATGCTAAAGAGTTGTTTGAGATTGATGGTAGACCAGCTTTTATAGAAGCTTTACCGCTAGCTTTTCAGCATATTGTAGCTATGTTTGTAGGAAATGTAGCTCCTATTTTGATAATTTCTAGAGTTGCAAAATTAGACCCAAGTGTTACAACAATTTTAATTCAATGTGCTATGTTAGCAGCAGGAGTAGCAACATTTTTACAAATTTATCCAATAAAACTTTTTGCTGGATTAAGAATTGGTTCTAAATTACCAGTAGTAATGGGAACAAGCTTTGGATTTTTACCAACAGTGTTGGCTATATTAGGAGGAAACTCAGTAAATTTACCAGTTTTATTTGGAGCACAAATAGTAGGGGGGGTAGCTTCAATATTAATAGGAGCTTATCTAAAAAAAATAAGAAAATATTTTCCACCATTAGTAGCAGGAACTGTTGTATTTTCAATAGGATTATCACTATTTCCAATTGGTATTAACTATATGGCTGGAGGAGTAGGAACACCTACATATGGTTCTTATCAAAACTGGACTATCAGTTTAATTGTATTAGCAACAGTATTATTCTTTAATCAATTTACTAAAGGTATTACTAAATTATCATCGATTTTAATAGGAATAGTAGTAGGATATGTAATTTCAGTTTGTTTAGGAATAGTTAACTTTGCACCAGTAAAAGAAGCAGCTTGGTTTGCTTTTCCAAAATTTTTCATATTTGGAACTCCTAAATTTGAAGTAGGTTCTATGGTAGCAATGATAATAATGTATCTAGTTACAGCTATTCAGGCTGTGGGAGATTTATCAGCTATTACTTTAGGAGGAATAAATAGAGAAGTAACAGATAAAGAGCTATCAGGTGGAGTAATAGGAAATGGAGTGGCAGCAATAATGTCAGCAGTATTAAACTCTTTTCCAACTGCAACTTATTCTCAAAATGTAGGTCTTGTAGTTTTAACTAAGGTTGTAAGTAGATACGTAATAGGGATAGCAGCAACTGTTTTATTAGTAGCAGGATTTGTGCCAAAGTTTGGTGCTATTATAAATACAATTCCTTCAGCAGTAATTGGAGGAGGAACAATTACAGTATTCTCAATGATAACAATGACAGGTATTCAAATAATAAGTAAAAGTGGAATCACAGGTAGAACAATGGTAATAGTTGGATTATCAGTAGCAATAGGAGCTGGTATAGGACAAGTTCCACAAGCTATTGCTCAATTTCCTCAATTTATAAAATTAATATTTGGTTCAAGTGTTGTAATGTCTACATTACTAGCCTTATTACTAAATATTATTTTACCTAAAGAAGAGAATAAATAAAAATAAAGGGAACATTAAGTTCCCTTTTATAATTTGTTAAAATGAACTTTAGTTGAATCAAATCTAAATCTATTATTAATACTATTTATTTCTTTTGCTGAATAACCTATTCCTATAATTGAAAAAGGAATTAAATTTTCAGGATAAATCATTCTATCTTTATTTCCTAAAACGAAGCATTTTTTAAAAAACTAGAATAAGGGCTTATATTAGCTAAAGAGTGAGGAATTTCTTTATCATCAATTACAATAAATTCCCATTCTTGTTGATTACCAGCTGTTGAAGCCTGCATAGCAGCTCTTAATATTTTTTCTATTTTTTCATTTTCAACTTTTTTATTTAAATAATTTCGGATACTTTTTCTTTTGAATATAATTTCTAGAATATTATCTCCTAATAACTTCCACTTCCATAGTGTAACTCATAGGAATGAGTATATATTTCTATAATATTTCCAAAAGGGTCTTCACAATAAACCATTTTATAAGGTTTTTTACCAGGATAATATTCTCTGATAGGCATTCTTTGCTTTCCACCAGCTTCTACAATCTTTTTAGTTAATTCCTCAATATTAGGGTCTTTTACTGAAAAATGGAAAACACCAGTAGGATATGGATTAAACTCATGTTTAGATTTATTATTTTGAGGAAACTCAAATATTTCAATTCCTATTCCATCACCAGTTGAAAGATGGGCTATTTTAAACTCTCCCCAACCTTCACCAAATACGTCTATACACATTATTTCTATTGCTGTATCTTTTTCTTCTTTAACTAAAGTAGGCTTCATAATAACATACCAGTTCATAATATTTTTATAAAAATCAACTGCTTTTTGAATATCAGGAACAGATATTCCAATATGTGAAAAATTTCTTGGATACATATTTACCTCCTAAAAAATAAGTAGTACAGTGCATGAATATAGCATATAATATTTCTATAAAAAAGTTAAGTATGCACTTTTTAGTAATATACTATCTAAAAAGTAAGTAAGGAGTTGTTATGATTGATTTAGAAAGAAAAAATAAATATAAGTGTTCAATAGAATATACATTATCTTTTATGGGTGGAAAATGGAAGCCAATAATTCTTTGGCATCTAGGAACAGAGGGGATACATAGATATGGAGAATTAAAAAGAAAATTAGATGGGATTACTCATAAGATGTTAGCTCAACAACTAAAAGAATTGGCAGATGATAATTTAATTATTAGAAAAGAATATCCTCAAGTACCACCTAAAGTAGAGTATTCAATAACAGAAAAAGGAATGGGATTAATGGAGATTTTAAATCTTATGCATAAATGGGGACAGGAAAATTAAAGATAAAAGAGAAATTTTTATCAATAATTTTTTCTTTTCTCATAAAAACATAACATGTTACCTAAATTATAATGTGTTTTTTTAATCTTTAAAGTATTGAAATAGGATTAAAAATAATGTATAATCACATTAAAGTTAAAAGATGGAGGTTGGGAATATGTTAAAACATTTTCAAAGATTAGGAGGAGCATTATTTGCACCAGTATTGCTATTTCCTTTTGCGGGGTTAGTAGTAGCTTTAACAATCATTTTAAAAAATCCAGATTTTGTAGGAGAACTTGCTAATACAAATGGGACTTTTTATAAAATGATTACAGTTATTGAAGAGGGAGGATGGACTGTATTTAGACAATTACCTTTAATATTTGCTATAGGGTTACCAATAGGACTTGCTAAAAAAGCACATCCTAGAGCTTGTTTAGCAGTTTTAGCAACATATTTAACTTACAACTATTTTATCAGTGCAATTTTAACATTTTGGGGACCAAGTTTTGGGGTTGATTTTACACAAAATGTAGGAGGAGTTAGTGGACTTACTACAATTGCAGGAATAAAAACATTAGACACAAGTATTGTAGGAGCAATAGTAATTTCAGGAATAACAATATATATTCATAATAAGTTTTTTGATACAAAATTACCAGATTTTCTAGGAACTTTCCAAGGAACAACATTAGTAAGTGCGATAGCTTTTGTAGTAATGATACCTTGTGCTTACATAACATGTCTTGTTTGGCCAAAAATTCAAATGGGAATTTCATCATTACAAGCTTTAATGGTTACATCTGGAACATTTGGAGTTTGGTTATATACTTTTTTAGAAAGAATATTAATTCCAACAGGTTTACACCATTTTATTTATGGACCTTTTATATTTGGACCAGCAGTAGTTGATACAGGTATTCAAGTAGCTTGGGCAGAAAATTTGTTAAATTTTGCAAACTCAACTCAACCATTAAAAGAGTTATTTCCACAAGGAGGATTTGCTTTACATGGTAATAGTAAAATTTTTGGATGTATTGGAATAGCACTAGCTATGTATAAAACAGCTCGTCCAGAAAAGAAAAAAATTGTATCAGGGTTATTAATTCCAGCAGCATTAACAGCAGCACTTGTAGGAATAACAGAACCATTAGAATTTACATTCTTATTTATAGCACCATTTTTATTTGTAGTTCATGCAGTACTAGCGGCAACTATGGCAGCTGTAATGTATGCTTTTGGGGTAGTTGGAAATATGGGTTCGGGAATTATAGAAATAGCAGCACTTAACTGGTTACCTCTCATGAAAAATCACTCAGGAGTAATGTTTACACAATTAGCAATTGGAGTAGTTTTTATAGGAATATATTATTTGGTATTTAAATTTTTAATTGAAAAATATAATGTAAAAACATCTGGAAGAGAAGATGAAGAAGAGGAAACTAAGCTATATACTAAGGCAGATTGGAAAGCTAAAAATGGAGAAGGGAAAGAGACAAATAGTTCAGATCTATATTCAGGAAAAGCTAAAGCATTTTTAGAAGCTTTTGGTGGTAAAGATAATATAGAACAAGTAAACAATTGTGCTACAAGACTTAGAATAAGTGTTAAAGATGAAAAAAAAGTTGGACCAGATATTCAATTTAAAGCAGCAGGAGCACATGGAGTTGTAAGAAATGGAAAAGCTTTTCAAGTTATAGTAGGACTTTCAGTACCACAAGTTAGAGAGAGTTTTGAAAATTTAATGGAACAAAATTAAGTATAATAAATATAAAATTAATATAACTATATTTAAATTAATATTAGGAGGAATAAATTATGAAACAATTTTCTATTTTAATTGCAGGTGGAGGAAGTACATTTACTCCAGGAATAATTTTAATGTTATTAGATAATCTTGATAAATTTCCGATTAGACAAATAAAAATGTTTGATAATGATGCTGAAAGACAAGCAAAAATAGGAGAAGCATGTGCTATACTTTTAAAAGAAAAAGCACCTCAAATAAAATTTAGTTATTCAACAAATCCAGAGGAAGCATTTACAGATATAGATTTTGTTATGGCACATATTAGAGTTGGAAAATATCCAATGAGAGAGTTAGATGAAAAAATACCTTTAAGACATGGTGTTGTTGGTCAAGAAACTTGCGGACCAGGAGGAATAGCATATGGAATGAGAAGTATTGGAGGAGTAATTGGTCTTATAGATTATATGGAAAAATATTCTCCAAATGCTTGGATGTTAAACTATTCAAACCCAGCTGCAATAGTTGCAGAAGCAACAAGAAGATTAAGACCAAATTCGAAAGTTTTAAATATTTGTGATATGCCAATAGGAATAGAAGTTAGAATGGCTGAAATTTTAGGACTTGAATCAAGAAAAGATATGGATATTATGTACTATGGATTGAATCATTTTGGATGGTGGAAATCAGTAAGAGATAAACAAGGAAATGACTTAATGCCTAAATTAAGAGAACACGTATCTCAATATGGATATGTAGTACCTAAAGGAGATAATCAACATACAGAAGCTAGCTGGAATGATACATTTGCTAAGGCTAAAGATGTTCTTGCATTAGACCCTACAACTTTACCAAATACATATTTAAAATACTACTTATTCCCAGACTATGTAGTTGAACATTCAAACAAAGAATACACAAGAGCTAATGAAGTAATGGACGGAAGAGAAAAGTTTGTATTTGGAGAATGTGAAAAAGTTGTAAAAAATCAATCTTCAGAAGGATGCGCTTTACATATAGATGAGCATGCTTCATATATAGTTGACTTAGCTAGAGCAATAGCTTTTAATACTAAAGAAAAAATGCTATTAATAGTAGAGAATAATGGAGCGATTGTAAACTTTGATTCAACAGCAATGGTAGAAATACCTTGTATTGTAGGAAGTAATGGACCAGAGCCATTAGTAGTTGGAAGAATTCCTCAATTCCAAAAAGGAATGATGGAGCAACAAGTAACAGTTGAAAAGTTAACAGTTGAGGCATGGATAGAGGGATCTTATCAAAAATTATGGCAAGCAATAACAATGTCTAAAACAGTACCAAGTGCAAAAGTTGCAAAAGATATTTTAGATGATTTAATTGAAGCTAATAAAGAATATTGGCCAGTTTTGAAATAAAAATTATTAAAAAGGGGCTTTAAAGCCCCCTTTTTAATAAAATATAGGAGAACAGAATGAAAATAGAAATAATTGGATTAATAGCAGCATGTTTAACAACAAGTTCTTTCTTACCACAAGTTTTAATGGTTATAAAAACGAAAGATACTAAAAGTATTTCTTTAAAAATGTATAGTATTTTTGTCATAGGAACAGCTCTTTGGATATTTTATGGATTAAGTACTAATAATATGCCAATAGTATTAGCTAATAGTATTACAGAAATGTTAGCCTTAATAATACTTTATTACAAAGTAAAAGAGAAAAAAATTTAATTATTATTTTTAGTTACTGATAAAAGATATTCAAAAAAAAGAATTGTATTTCCAAAAAAATCATTTTCCTTAAGATTTCTATCATCAATGGGATTAGAATCTTTAATTATAAAAGTAAGGTCAGCTAAGTTTTCAAGTGTAGAATTAGATGTACCTGTAAATAAGACAATTGGAACATTTCTCAAATTAGCTTTTTCACATAACATGATAATTTGAGAAGTTTCTCCAGATTTAGAGACAACTAATAATATAGCTTTTTGATGGTATTTAGGTTCCATAGTTTCCATATATTCTGATCTAGAACTATAATACCCAAGTACCATAAGTTTGTCTGCCATATATTTTGTTACAGCTCCTGAAAAACCTGTTCCATGAATAAAAATTGGTCTAGTTGTATTACTTATTAAATTTTTAAAATATTTTAGTTTTTCATCATCTAAGTTAGTACAATAATTATTTAATGAGTTAGAATTAGAAAGAGAATTCTTTATACTAAATTCTAAACGATATACCATGTCAACAAAACCTTTATAGCCTAATTTTTTTGCAAGATTCATAACAACAGAAGTTGAAGCAAAACAATTTTTAGCCACTCCTCTTACTCCAATCTCTAGAGATTTTTCAAAATTATTAACAATATATTTAAGAGCTAACTCTTCTGATTCAGTAAGATGATATTTTTCACCTAACTTATAAATATCAATATTTATTCCAAATTCCATAGTATATTCTCCTGTAAATTTTATATTTTTTAAATATAAAAAATAATTATTTTATCTTTTACTAATGAATGAAAATTCATATATTTTAGGATTAAAATAAAGTTCACTGTATTCAAATATAATATTTTTAGTAGTAAGACCTAAAGATGTTTTATAAAATATTGGAGTATTAGAATCAATATGAAATATTTTTTGAGTATCCATATCTGGAATAATTGGGATGATTTTATTAAAACTTTCTTTTATTGTAATGAAATTTTCAACATAATCATACTTAGATTTTTCCATGATTTCTATAGAAATATCAGGAAACATTTCACAAAGAAGATATGTTATTTCTATATTTACAACTTCTTCATCTAAGTAACGTAATCTTTTTATTTTAAAAAATTCTTTATCTTTATCTAGGTTAAAGATTTTACTAATTTTTGAATTATAAATTTTTTCAAACTCAATAACCTCTGTTCTTGAAGTTTTATCAGAAAAGTGACTTTTTTCACTAAAACTAAGCTGTTCATTTAAATTTAAATTCAAAGAAGTTCTTTTTACATAATTTCCACTTCCTAATCTTTTTTCTAATAATCCCTTTGAAACTAAGTATTCAATTGAGTTTCTTATTGTCATTCTGGTAACACCATATTCTTCTGCTAGATTTCTTTCAGAAGGTAATCTTTCATTTTTAGGATAATCATTATTAAATATTTTTTTTTCAATATCATTAGCAATTGTTAAATAAATAGGTTTTTTCATTTTTTACTCCTAGATTTTATTATATTTTCATTATAAAAATAAAAAAAAAAAAATCAATAAAAATATATTGACAAATAAAAAAAAGGAGTATTCTTAAATTAGTTAAAAAATCAGTATATACCAATTTAAAAATATAAGGGGGATTAAATGAAAAACAACGAAAGTAAATTAATTAGAACAAAACTATCGAGATTTGGAGAAGAACGAGATTTGGAGAAGAATTTTCTAAAGGAATATTAATTCCAGTATTTATATTACCGATTGTAGGAATTTTACTAGCTTTTGGTGTTTTACTGACAAATAAAGCTATTCCTTTAGCAAATATAGAAAAAATTTTTGAGTTTGGAACTATATTGAAAAATTCTGTTTTAAGCATCTTTATAAATTTATCGCCAGTATTTTGTGTAGGAATAGCAGCAGGAATGGCAAAAAGTAAAAAAGGAAATGCTGCTTTGAATGCAATAGTTTTATTTTTTATATTTATTTATTCAATGAACTCTTTTATGAAATTAAATAGCTTGTTAATTGATGGAAATTTAAGTGGAACAGGACAAGGGAATATTTTAGGAGTTCAAATATTAGATATGGGTGTATTCTTAGGAATTATTTTAGGAGTATTGACAGCAATTATTCATAATAAATATTTTGGTATAGAATTTAATGGAGCTATGAGATTATATGGAGGAGCAAATTTAGCTTTATTAATAGGAATTCCAATTGTAATAATTTTATCAATAATTTTAACATATAGCTGGCCTTTAATTCAAACAGGAATCTCAAAAATGACTAATTTAATTGTATCTACAGGGTCTTTTGGAGTAGGTTTATATGGGTTTTTAGAAAGAATTTTAATACCAACTGGTTTACATCATTTGTTATGGGTTCCTGTTGAATTATCTTCAGTTAGTGGTAGTGGCGTTGTTGATGGAGTTTATTTAGAAGGAGTTAGAAATATAGCAATGGCGGAATTAGCTTCTAGTAATGTAGATAGATTAGGACCAGGAGCTGTATATTTAACAAAAGCTATGAGTAAAATGTTTGAGTTAGTTGGAGCTGCTTATGCAATATATAAATGTGCTGATGAAGAAAATAAAACAAAAGTAAAAGCTTTACTAATACCAGCAGTAGGAGCTGCTGTAACAGCAGGAGTAACAGAACCATTAGAGTTCTCATTTTTATTCACTGCTCCTATATTATTTGTAGTCCATGCTATTTTAGCTGGAATAGGAATGGCAATAGTTGCTATATTAGATATAAGAGTAATAGCAGTTTCAGGAGGAATAGAATTTTTAGCAATGATGTTACCTGTAGGGGCTAAGGGAGATACTATTAAATTTATTATTGTAGGAATAGTTCAAATTGTTATTTATTACTATATTTTTAGATTTTTAATTACAAAATTAAATTTAAAAACTCCTGGAAGAGGAAATGCAACAAAACTTTATACAAAAGGTGAGTATAATGAAGCTCATGAAAAAGGGAAAGATATAGATTTAGAAAAAAAGTTGAATTGATAATTCAAGGATTAGGAAATAAAGAGAATATAAAAGTTGTAACAAATTGTTTTTCGAGATTGAGAGTTCAATTAGTAGATACAACAAAAATAAATGAAGAAATACTTAATCAAACTGAATGTTCTGGGATAGTAAAAACTAAAGATGGAGTACAAATAATTTATGGACTTTCAGTTCCAAAAATAAAAATAGCAGTAAATAAAAAATTAAATTTAGATAATTCAGAAGAGTAATTAAGGAGGAAATTTATGAAAGAGTATATTGTAGTTATAGCTGGAGGAGGAAGTACATTTACTCCTGGAGTTGTTAAAGCTTTACTAACTAAGAAAAATGAATTTAAATTAAAAGAATTAAGAGTATATGATAATGATGCAGAGAGACAAAGAAAAGTTTCTATTATAACTAAAAGTGTTGTTGATGAAATGGATTCAGGATTAAAATTTTCTCAACATACTGAGCCTAAAGAGGCATTTGAAAATGCTGATTTTGTTTTTGCTCAAATTAGAGTTGGGAAATATCCTATGAGAGAATTGGATGAAAAAATTCCTTTAAGTTTAAATACTATTGGACAAGAGACTTGTGGACCAGGAGGAATGGCTTATGCTTTAAGAACAATTGAACCTATGATTGAAATTGTTGATTATATGGAAAAATATTCAAATTCAAATTGTTGGATGATTAATTATTCAAATCCAGCTTCAATTGTAGCAGAAGCTATGAGAAGAATTAGACCAAACTCTAAAGTATTGAATATTTGTGATATGCCTGTTGGTATGATGCAAAAAATGACAGATGTATTTAAGTGTGAATATGAAGATATAGAGCCTGAATATTTTGGATTAAATCACTTTGGATGGTTTACAAGTTTAAAAGTTAAAGGAATAGATAGAACTCAAGAAATGAAAGATTTTATAAAAGAAAATGGACTATTTCCTAAAAATAATTATGATTTACAACATAAAGATGCATCTTGGCAAAAAACTTATAAAAATATGAAGTATATGATGAATTTATTTGAAGAATATATTCCAAATACTTATATGCAATATTATCTTTTAGGAGATTTAATACTACAACAATTAAATAAAGAATATACAAGAGCAAATGAAGTTATGGATGGAAGAGAAGCTACACTTTTCAAAGTGATAGATGAATATGAAAAAACTGGAAAATATGATAAAGAAGCTTTTCACGTAGGGGCTCATGGTTTATTTATTGTAGATGTAGCAAATTCTTTAGCAAATGATATGAAGAAAAAATATTTAGTAATTGTTGAAAATAAAGGTGCTATTAAAAATTTACCTGATGATGCAATGGTAGAAATTCCATGTTATATAACAAAAGATGGACCAGTAGCAACATATCATGGTTTAGAAATACCTACTTTTTATAAAGGAATGATAGAACAACAATTAGCATCAGAAAAATGTTTAGTTGATGCATATATGGAAAATTCTTATGTAAAGGCTTTAATGGCATTTACTTTAAATAAAACTGTATCATCTTCACAAAAAGCAAAAGAAATATTAGATAGACTTATTGAAGCAAATAAAGGATATTGGCCAGAATTAAAATAAGGAGGAAATTATGATATATAAAAAATTTAAAACTTTAAATAATGAAGAACTTTCTGCTATTGGATATGGGTGTTGGGCAATAGGAGGAACTTGGAATAATAGTGATGATTTAAAATCGATAGAAACAATAAAGAAAGCAATAGATTTGGGAGTTAATTTCTTTGATGTAGCACCTGTCTATGGAATGGGGCATTCAGAAGAAATTTTAGGAAAAGCTATAGAGGGATATGATAGAAAAAAATTATTTATAGCAACTAAATGTGGATTAGTTTGGGATGATAATTCTTCAGAAAAAATAGTAACAAAAAGTATAAGTAGAGAAAGCTTATATAGAGAACTAAATGCTTCTTTAAAAAGATTAGGAACTGATTATATAGATTTATATCGAATACACTGGCCATTTGAAAATATGCAAATAGATGAGGCAATAGAGACATTTGAAGAGATGAAAAGAAAGGGATTAATAAGATATGTTGGATTATCTAATTTTTCAAAGAAAGATTTAGAGTATTGTCTTTCAAAAACTGAAATTGCAACATATCAAGGACTTTATAATTTATTAGAACCAAACTCTGAAATATATCATCATAAGAAATTAGAATATAGAAGTAAAAAAGAAATTTTGCCAATATGTAAAGAGAGAGGAATGGCATTTTTAGCATACAGTCCATTATTTCAAGGACTTTTAACAGGATGTTTTAAATTAGAAAATAATTTTGATAAAAATGATGATAGAGCAAAAAATCCTAAATTAAATTCAGATACATATAAATTTTATTATAAAATTGTAGAGGAATTAAAAGAGATAGCAAAAGAAATTGGAAAGCCATTATCACAAATAAGTATTAATTGGTTAGTAAACCAAGAAGAAATAGGACCTGTAATTTGTAGTGCACAGACTCCAGAGCAAATTGAAGAAAATGTGGAAAGTACTTCTTGGACATTGACTAAAGATATTGAAGAAAGAATAGAAGGGATATTAAAAAAATATAATATTATTTAAAGAAAAAAGCTGTTGTTAATCAACAGCTTTTTTTTCTAATATCTCTTTTAATTTATTTTTCAAAGACTTAGATTTACTAGGATTTCCTTTAGCAGATATACCTATTTGATAATCTTCAGTTTCTAGAATACTAGCAAAACGACAATTCATCTCTTCTTTAGAGGTAATATTGTTAACCAATATATTTTTAGAATTACAAAGCTCATAGATATATCTATTAAACTCTGGATTATCAGTAGCAGCTACAACTAAAAACTTATCTTCTAGGAGAGTTTCTTCAAACTCTCCTATTTTAATATTTATATTTTTAAGAGTTAAAAATTTTTCTTCTTTAATATCTTTAGTAATAATAGTTATTTTAGCACTATATTTAAGTAGTGTTTCTACCTTTCTAAAAGCTATTTTTCCAGCTCCAATAACCAATATATTTTTATTTTTTAAGTCTATAAATAGTGGGAAAAAATTTTTATTCATTTATTAACTCCAAAATTAAGATTATTTGATAGCTTCAATAATTCCATTAGCATCATAAACTTTTGCTTCAAAGTCTACTGTTAATCCATATTTTTTTATAGTTTCACTTGTAACAGGACCTATTGAAGCAAATTTAATATTTTTTACAGATTCTATGTCATACTCTATACTTTCCATAAAAGCATCAACTGTAGAAGAACTCAGAAAAGTAACTATTTCTACTTTCTTTAAAGTATCTAGTACTTCTTCTTTATCTCTTATTATTTTTTTAGTCTTATAGGCAACTATTTTATCAAAATGTCTATCATAAATAGAATTTAATTTTTTTGTATCACAAGGAGAGATATCAGAAGTTATAATTAGAATTTTCTCTTCAACTGCTGTGTAGTGAATAGCTTCTTTAGCAAGTTTTTCAACTAAGTATTCCTTAGGGATAAAATCAGCTTTTATTTTATATCTTTCTAATAATTCTTTAGTTTTACTTCCAACAGCTCCTATTTTAAGATGAGCTATATCTCTAATATCTTCAATTTTATTCATAAACTCTCTAACTCCATTAGGAGAGTTAAAAAGTAGAGTAGAATAAGATTTTAACATCTCTCTATCTATTTTATCAAGGGTAGATTCTATTTTAATAAATGGAAGCTCTATAGCAAATCCACCTATTTTTTCTATCTTATCAGAAAATTCTCTAGCTTGTCTTTTATCTCTAGTTACTAAAACTTTTTTCCCAAAAAGTTGAGTATTTTCAAACCATTTAAAAGTATCTCTAAGATTTACTACTTCTCCTATTATTGTAATAGCAGGAGGTACAATTTTTTTCTCTTTAGCTATCTCTACTATACTATCAAGAGTTCCAGTAGTAACTCTTTGTTCAGCAGTAGCTCCTTTTTCAATAATAGCAATAGGAGTTTTAGGATCTTTTCCATTAACTATTAAGTCACTGACTATAATTGGAAGATTTTTTATTCCCATAAGAAAAACTAATGTACCATCTAATTTAGCAATAGTTTCAAAATTATGCCAAGAACCATCAGCCATAGTATGTCCTGTAAATACATGAAAAGATTTAGCTATACCTCTGTGTGTTACAGGAATACCAGCATATGCAGGAACAGATATAGCTGAAGTTATACCTGGAATCTCCTCAAATTCTATTTCATTTTCAAGAAGAGCTTGTATCTCTTCTCCACCTCTACCAAAGACAAAAGGATCTCCTCCTTTAACTCTGGCTACTATTTTTCCTTCAAGAGCTTTTTTTACAATTGTATTATTGATTTCACTTTGTATAACTCCACCCTCACAGTTTCCTTTTCCTAAATATATCATTTCGGCATCTTTTTTAGCATAATTTAAAATATGATTATTGATAAGTCTATCATATACAATACAATCAGCTTCTTCAACAGCTCTTTTTCCTTTTAAAGTGAGAAGTTCAGCATCTCCAGGACCAGCTCCCATTATATATACTTTTCCTTTTTTATTCATGAATTTTCTCCTTTATAGTATCAGCAAGTTTTTGTGCTACTCTAATTCCTTCACTAAGTTTTTCAGTGATAGAGGCTGTATAACCTAGATTATCTTTAAAATATACTCCATAAAAAGTGATTTTATCTCCATTTACCTCTGAATAACAACCCATTGGTGTATGGCAACCACCATCAAATATTTTAGAAAACTCCCTCTCAATTACTACTATTTTTTTAATATCTTCTTTATGAATAGTTTTTAAAATATTTTTAATTTCTTCATCATTTTCCCTACATTGTATATGTAATACTCCTTGAGCAGGAGCAGGAAGAAAAATTTTAGGGTCGAGATATTCAGTAATTTCATTCTCTAATCCTACTCTTTTTAAGCCAGCAGCAGCAAGTAATATGGCATCATAATCTTCTGTTTTTAATTTATTTAATCTAGTATGAATATTTCCTCTAAGTTGTTTTATTTGTAAATCAGGTCTTAAACTTTTTATATTCATAGTTCTTCTCAATGAGCTAGTTCCAACTATAGCTCCCTTAGGAAGTTCCATCAATGTTTTACCATTTTTAGAAATAAGAACATCTCTTTGGTCTTCTCTATCGGGAATAGCTCCACAAATTAATCCTTCAGGAGAAATACTAGGCATATCTTTCATAGAGTGTACTGCTAAATCAATAGTTTCGTTTAAAAGTTCTACTTCAATCTCTTTAGTAAAAAAACTTTTAAGAGATTTATCACTATTATTCCAGTTACTAACTAAATCTTTATCTCCACTAGTAACTATTTTTTTTATTTCAAACTCATACTCTGGAAAATTCTTTTCAAGTTGTTGTTTAACTATTTCGCTTTGAGCAAGAGCTAAGATACTTCCTCTACTTCCGATAACTATTTTTTTCTTCATAAAATATTGTCCTTTCTAAATTATATTAATAAATATTATTTTATTTTTAGATATTTAAGTATGATAATATTATATAATATAATCTAATAAAAATTAAGAATAATAATATATTTAAGAATATTTTTATTAAATAGATATTAATACTTTTTATAAATATAATATATTTGTTTTATGAGTTTATAAAGAAAAAATAAAAGGTTAACTTTTTATAGTAATTATAGTAAAATATAATAGATATAATTATTAAAATTTTGAAAGGAATATAATTGATGAAAAAATATATAATCGAACCAGAATATGATGGATACGAGATAGGAACATATCTTAAAGAAACAAAAGGATATTCAGGAAGAGGATTAAGAAATTTAGAAATATATCTAAATGGAAAAAGAGTAAAAAATAATAGTAAAAAAGTAAGGAAATTAAATAGATTACATATTAGAGAAAAAGAGAAAGAAACAGGGATAAAACCTATGGATATCCCTATAAAAATAGCTTATGAAGATAAAAATTTACTTTTGATAAATAAAGACCCATATATAATAGTACATCCTACTCAGAAAAAAGTAGATAAAACTTTAGCTAATGGAGTAGTAAATTATTTTTTAAAAACAACTGGAAAAGTTATGGTGCCAAGGTTTTATAATCGTCTTGACATGAATACTTCTGGTATAATAATTGTAACTAAGAATGCCTATGCTCAATCTTATCTTCAAGAGAAGGGAATTGTAAATAAATTTTATCAAGCAATAGTATTAGGAATTGTAGAAAAAGATGAGTTTTTAATAGATAGACCTATTGGAAAAATAGGTGATGAGCTTAGAAGAGTTGAACTTCAACCAGAAGATGGAGGGCAAATTGCCCAAACTAAAGTAAAAGTTTTGAAAAGATTTCAAGAAAAAAATTTAACTCTTATAGAAGCTGAGCTTTTAACAGGAAGAACACATCAGATAAGAGCACATATGGCATTAGAAGGTTATCCACTTTTGGGAGATGAGCTTTATGGTGGAGCTGATAATAGAGCAGATAGACAGATGTTACATTCATATAAAACAGAATTTTCAGATGTAGAAACAGGAGATTTAAAAAGTATAGAAGTTGAACTTCCAGAAGATATGAAAAAATTATTAGAATAGTATTTGACGTGAGAAAAAATAGAACAGATATATAAAATAAACAGCTATAACTGATTAAAAAATAATCGTAAAAAGATGAAATTTAACTCTAATAAAATTATTAGAAAAGACTTAATTGACAAAGCGTTGAACTTGTTATATATTTTATGTAGATAATAAAAAACATAAAATAATTTACATAGTTAAATAAAAATTTAGGAGGAATAGAAATGGCAGTTAAAGTAGCAATTAACGGATTCGGAAGAATCGGAAGATTAGCATTAAGATTAATGGTAGGAAACCCTGAGTTTGATGTAGTGGCAATCAATGACTTAACAGATGCTCACATGTTAGCTCACTTATTCAAATATGACTCAGCTCAAGGAAGATTCGAAGGAACAATCGAAGTTAAAGAAGATGCTTTCGTAGTAAACGGAAAAGAAATCAAAACTTTTGCAAAAGCTAACCCAGAAGAATTACCTTGGGGAGAATTAGGAGTAGACGTAGTTCTTGAGTGTACTGGATTCTTCACTAAGAAAGAAAAAGCAGAAGCTCACATTAAAGCAGGAGCTAAAAAAGTAGTTATTTCTGCACCAGCAACTGGAGATCTTAAAACTGTAGTTTACAACGTAAACCACGATATATTAGATGGAACTGAAACAGTTATATCAGGAGCTTCTTGTACAACTAACTGTTTAGCACCTATGGCTAAAGTTTTAGAGGATAACTTCGGAATCGTAGAAGGATTAATGACAACTATCCACGCTTATACAAACGACCAAAACACATTAGATGGTCCACACAGAAAAGGAGACTTAAGAAGAGCTAGAGCTGCTGCTGCTAACATCGTTCCTAACACAACTGGAGCTGCAAAAGCTATTGGATTAGTAATCCCTTCATTAAAAGGAAAATTAGATGGAGCTGCTCAAAGAGTTCCTGTAATTACTGGATCAATAACTGAGCTAGTATCAGTTTTAGCTAAACCAGTAACTGTAGAAGAAATCAATGCTGCTATGAAAGCTGCTTCAAACGAGTCATTTGGATATACAGAAGAAGAGTTAGTGTCATCTGATATCATCGGAATCAACTATGGATCATTATTTGATGCTACTCAAACAAGAGTTATGACAGTAGGAGATAAACAATTAGTTAAGACTGTTGCTTGGTATGACAATGAAATGTCTTATACTTCTCAATTAATCAGAACTCTTAAAAAATTCGTAGAATTATCTAAATAATTACCTGAATTTGAGATTAACTAAATAGAAATAGAATAGCGGAACTTTTAGGTTCCGCTATTTTTAAGAAAAGATATTAACGGGAGGCAATCTAAATGGCTAAAAAAATAGTTACAGATTTAAACGTTAAAGGACAAAAAGTATTAATGAGAGTTGACTTTAACGTACCTATGAAAGATGGAAAAATAACAGATGAAAACAGAATAGTTGCTGCTTTACCTACTATAAAATATGTACTAGAAAATGGAGGAAGAGTAATAGCTTTCTCTCACTTAGGAAAAGTTAAAACTGAAGAAGATTTAGCTAAAAAATCTTTAAGACCAGTTGCTGAAAGATTAGCTGAATTATTAGGACAACCAGTTAAATTTGTTCCAGCTACAAGAGGAGTAGAATTAGAAGCTGCTGTAGCTGAATTAAAAGATGGAGAAATCATGATGTTCGAAAATACAAGATTCGAAGATCTTGATGGTAAAAAAGAATCTAAAAATGATCCTGAATTAGGAAAATACTGGGCATCTTTAGGAGATCTATTTGTAAACGACGCATTTGGAACAGCTCACAGAGCTCATGCTTCAAATGTTGGAATAGCTGCTAACATAGGAGAAGGAAAAACTGCTGCAGGATTCTTAATGGAAAAAGAGATTAAATTCATAGGAGGGGCAGTAGATAATCCTGAAAGACCTTTAGTTGCTATCTTAGGAGGAGCTAAAGTATCTGATAAAATAGGAGTTATTGAAAATCTTTTAGTAAAAGCTGATAAAGTTCTAGTAGGAGGAGCAATGATGTTCACATTCCTAAGAGCTTTAGGAAAAAATACAGGAACTTCATTAGTTGAAGAAGATAAAATAGAATTAGCAAAAGAACTGTTAGCTAAAGCTAATGGAAAATTAGTTCTTCCAATAGATACAGTAGTAGCTAAAGAATTTAACAATGATGCAGCTCATGTAACTGTATCAGTCGATGAAATTCCAGCTGACCAAATGGGATTAGACGTTGGACAAGGAACTGTAGAGTTATTTGCTAAAGAAATTGCTGGAGCAAAAACAGTTGTATGGAATGGACCAATGGGAGTATTTGAAATGCCTAACTTTGCAAAAGGAACTATCGGAGTTTGTGAAGCTATAGCTAACTTAACAGGAGCTACAACTATTATTGGAGGAGGAGACTCAGCTGCTGCAGCTATAAGCTTAGGATATGCTGACAAATTTACTCACATCTCTACTGGTGGAGGAGCTTCATTAGAGTACTTAGAAGGAAAAGTATTACCAGGAGTAGAATCTATTTCTGATAAATAATTTAACTATGTAATAAAAAAGGGTGGCTTTTGCCACCTTTTTTATTTTAAATATATTGACAATTATCAATGTGATGATGTATAATAAATTTATAATTATCGATATGAAAAGGAGATAAAGATGAATAAATTTGAGGAAGCAGCTAAAATATTCAAAGCTTTTTGTGATCCTAATAGATTAATGATTTTAGAAATACTAAAAGATGGAGAACAATGTGCTTGTAAACTTTTAGAGCAATTAAATATAGGTCAACCTACACTTTCTCATCATATGAAAATACTTTGTGATTCTGGAATTATAAATAGAGTAAAATATGGTAAGTGGACTCACTATTCAATTAATAAAGAAAAATTAGAAGATATAAAAGGTATTATTGATAGTATGATATAAAAAATTTAAGAAATACATTGATAAATTTAAATATATAAATATAAAAATGGAGGTATAAAGATGAGTATATTTAATAAGTTATTTGGGAAGAAAGAGTGTGGATGTTCTTGTAGAACAGAGGTAAAAGAAGAGCCTAAAGTTCAAGAAACAACTTGTTCTTGCGGAGGAAATTGTGAAGGAATAGTTGAAAGAAATAAAATGGAGATTAGAGTTTTAGGACCAGGGTGTAAAAATTGTCATACTCTAGAAAAGAATACTTTAGAAGCAGTGAATGAGTTAGGATTAGATGCAAAATTAACACATGTTACAGATTTTGCAGAAATAGCAACATATGGAATTATGTCTACTCCTGGATTATGGATAGATGGAAAAATAGTTTCTTATGGGAAGGTTTTACCAAAAGATGAGATAAAAGAAATATTAAAAAAATTATAAATAAAATTTAGGAACTGTTAAATCTATTAAAAGCAGTTCCTTTTATTAAGAAAAATAGATTGATATATATCGATATAAAGGAGTAAGATTAAAATATGATAAAAATATGGGAATTTATACAAACTCAAATTCTAGGAATGAAATGGTTAAATGTGTTAGTGGGAGATATATTAGTAAAGTTTGGAATGGATAGAGATACTCATTTCTTTGGAGGAGTTCAATTCTTTTTTTATGATGTAATTAAGATAATAATATTGCTTTGTTCTTTAATATTTTTTATCAGTTATATTCAAAGTTATTTTCCACCAGAAAGAAGTAAGAAAATTTTAGGAAGATTCCATGGAATATGGGCAAATATAGTAGGAGCACTGTTAGGAACTGTAACTCCTTTTTGCAGTTGTTCATCTATTCCTCTATTTATAGGTTTTTCTTCAGCTGGATTACCTTTAGGAGTAACTTTTTCTTTTCTTATATCTTCTCCTATGGTAGATTTAGGTTCTTTATTATTGTTAATGAGTATATTTGGAATAAAAATTGCTATATGGTATGTAGTATTGGGACTTGTAATTGCTGTAATTGGTGGTACAATAATAGAAAAATTAAAATTAGAAGATGAGATAGAGGATTTTATCCGTAACGTTAAAGGTGTTGAAAGTATAGATTTAGATATTCCAGAATTAAGTGTAGGAGATAGAATAAGATATGCAAAACAGCAGATGATAGAAACTTTTAAAAAGGTTTTTCCATATATAATTATTGGAGTTGGAATAGGAGCTGCTATTCATAACTGGATACCAGAAAGATGGATTATAGGAATATTAGGAAGTAAAAATCCTTTTGGTGTAATCTTAGCTACTTTAATAGGAGTTCCTATTTATGCTGATATTTTTGGAACTATACCTATAGCTGAGGCATTATTTACAAAGGGAGCAAATTTAGGAAGTGTTTTAGCTTTTATGATGGCTGTTACAACTTTATCACTACCATCTTTAGTAATGTTACGTAAAGCTATAAAACCTAAATTTTTAAAAGTATTTATAGGAATTTGTACTGTGGGAATAATTATAGTGGGATACTTTTTTAATGCTATCCAACAATTTATAATATAATGAGGAGAGATATATGAAAATAGTAGTTATTGGAGCTGTTGCAGCAGGAACTTCTGTAATAGCAAAAGCTAGAAGAAATAGTGAAGAAGTGGAGATAGTTTGTTATACAGCAGGAAGAGATATAAGTTATTCTGGATGTGGAATACCCTATTATGTAGGAGAGGATTATATATCGAGAAAAAACTTAACACCTAGAGATGTAAAATGGTTTAAGGATAGGTTTAATGTGGATATTTTTACAGCTCATAAAGTTGAGAAAGTAATTGTAGAAGAGAAAAAAATTCTAGTTAAAAATGAGATTACTGGAGAGGAATTTTTAGATACCTATGATAAATTAGTGATTACAAGTGGTGCTAGAGCAAGAGAGCTAGAGTATAAAGGGGAAAATATTTTCTATGTTAGAAATGTTGAAGATGGAGATAGAATAAAAGAGTTTATAGATAAAAATAATCCTAAGAGTACTCTTGTTATAGGAGGAGGTTTTATAGGGTTAGAGATGTTAGAAAATCTTACTTCTAGAGGAATAAAAACTACTCTTATAGAACAAGAGGATAGAATAGGTGGAAAATTAGATAAAGACATCAGTAGAATGTTAGAAAAATATCTGAAAAAACAAGGAATAGAAGTAATTTTAAAGGATTCTATTAAAACTATTGAAAAAAATAGGATAAAAACTATTAGTGGAAAAGAGATTGAGGGAGAGCTTATAATTGGAGCTATAGGAGTGATTCCAAATACAGAGTTTTTACAGGAAACAGGAATAGAAGTTAGTAGAGAGGGAGCTATAAAAGTTAATAAATATCTTGAAACTAATATAAAAGATATATATGTAGCTGGGGATTGTGCTTTGGTCTATTCAGGTATAACTGGAGAGGAAATATATCTACCTTTGGGGTCAACAGCTAATAAGATGGGAAGAATCTTAGGAGATAGATTGACAGGTGGAAATTTAGAGTTTAAAGGTGTTTTAGGAACTTCAATATTTAGAGTTTTTAATCTTGTAGTTGGAAAAACTGGATTATCTCAAGAGGAAGCAGAAGCTAGAGGATATGATATTGAAATTATCCATAATATAAAGCCAAATCAAACTGAGTATTTAGAAAGCTCAAGAGAGATGATGATAAAAGCTATTGCAGATAGAAAAACAGGTAAATTACTAGGAGTACAGATAGTTGGAGAAAATGGAGTGGACAAGAGATTAGATGTATTTGCTACTCTTTTAACTTTTGGGGCAACTGTGGATCAATTATTTCATATAGATTTAGCTTATGCTCCACCTTTTTCTACTACTAAAGACCCTGTTACTTATACAGGAATGATTTTAGATAATGCTATAAATGGAAGAAATAAAATAATAACTCCAGAAGAACTAAAGGCTAATTTTTCTGAATATTTAATAATTGATACTCGTTCAGAAAATCAATATAATTCAGCTCATATAGAGGGAGCAATAAATATTCCTTTAGAAAAATTGAGGGAAAAATTAAATGAGTTACCTAGAGATAAAAAAATAGTTGTTCATTGTAATAAAGGGACAACTGGAAATGTTGCTCAAAACATATTATTAAATTATGGATTTGATGTATATAATCTCTCTGGAGGATTTAAAAATTATAATAATTAAAATAACTTATTTTTCTTTTATTTTTTTAATTTTTAATAATATTTTTTCAAAAAATATGATATAATACTCTTGTAAAAATTCTAAATAAATAAAAAAGGAGTAAGAGTATGGGAAGATTAGTAGGAACTATATCAAGAGGACTTCGTGCACCAATTATTAAGCAAGGAGATGATATATCTGTATTTACAGTAGATGCTGTTTTAGCTGCTGCTGAATCAGAAAATATTGTATTAAGAGATAGAGATGTAGTGGCTATTACTGAATCAATAGTAGCTAGAGCTCAAGGAAACTATGCTACAATTGATGATATTGCAGCTGATGTAAAAGAGAAATATGGAGAGAATACAATAGGACTTATATTTCCAATTTTAAGTAGAAATAGATTTTCTGTTTGCTTAAAAGGAATTGCAAGAGGAGCTAAAAAAATAGTTTTAATGTTTAGCTATCCTTCTGATGAAGTTGGAAACCACTTTATAGATTATGATTTACTAGATGAAAAAGGAGTTAATCCTTGGACAGATATTTTAACTGAAGCTGAGTTTACGGAAAAATTTGGAAATCCAATTCATGTATTTACAGGAGTAAACTATATAGAGTATTATTCACAATTAATTAGAGAGCAAGGGGCAGAAGTTGAAGTTATTTTTGCTAATAATCCTACTGCTATCTTAAAATATACTGATTGTGTATTAAACTGTGATATTCACACTCGTGTGAGAACTAAAAAATTACTAAAAAAAGCTGGAGCTAAAATAGTTTATGGAATGGATGAAATCTTAACTACTTCTGTAAATGGTTCTGGATATAACTCTGATTATGGATTATTAGGTTCAAATAAAGCAACTGAGGATAGTGTAAAATTATTCCCTCGCGATTGTAAAGAGTTAGTTGTAAAAATCCAAAAAATGTTAAAAGATAAAACTGGAAAAAATATTGAAGTTATGGTTTATGGAGATGGAGCATTTAAAGATCCAGTTGGAAAGATTTGGGAACTTGCTGACCCTGTTGTTTCACCAGGATATACTGATGGATTAGAGGGAACTCCAAATGAAATAAAATTAAAATATCTAGCTGATAATGATTTAGCTGATTTAAAAGGAGAAGAATTACAAAAAGCTGTAACTGAAGCTATTAAGAGTAAAGATTCTGATTTAAAAGGACAAATGATAACTCAAGGAACTACTCCAAGAAGATTAACTGACTTAATAGGATCTCTTTGTGACTTAACTTCTGGAAGTGGAGATAAAGGAACACCTATTATCTTAATTCAAGGATATTTTGATAACTATATAGATGAATAAAAAATTAAGAGGAGCAATTTTGCTCCTCTTTTTTATAATCATATAACTTGTTCTATTAAATTCTTCTTTTTTAAGTAGTGAGCTATATATACAAATGGAGTGTCACATACAGCTACTAAGAATTTCATAAAATACGTAGTTAGGAAAATTTCAATTAATACCTCTTTTGGATAAACTCCATAGAAAGCTATTAAAGTAAAACAAGCATTATCTATAAGTTGGCTAACCATAGTACTAGCATTATTTCTTATCCAAATATGTTTTGGTTCACTATATTTTTTTTTCCAAAACTCATAAGCCCAAATATCGTGAGTTTGAGAGATAAGGTATGAGATAAGAGAAGCTATTACTATTCTTGGCATAAAATCAAATACTCTTTTAACACCATTGAATGTTATAATTCCCTCTTCAATATTAGAAGGTGTAAAAGATACAGCTATCTGCATAATTAAAGTCATTGCAATAAGAGAGAAAAATCCTAAATATACAGCTCTTTGAGCTTCTTTTCTTCCATAGTTTTCAGCTAAAATATCTGTAACTAAAAATCCTCCTGCATATAGAATATTTCCCAATGTAGTTCCAAAGCCAAATAAGTCAACTAAAAGAACAACTTGAATATTAGCTAAAATAGTTGAAATTGGTATCCAAGCATAAAGTCCAATTCTTCCAAATTTCTTATAAGCAAAAAGTATTAATCCAAAGTTAATAACTAGCATGCAAAACCAAAGTAATTCATTTCTAAATATCATTCTATCCTCCTAAGTTTATTAAAAAACTAGGAAGATAAAATAACTAATAAAAAAGAGCAGAAAAACTCTGCTCTTTAAAATAAATAATTACTTTAAATTTTGGCCTAGTTTTTTATAGATGGTTTGTCTGTGTAGAACATCTCCTTGTCTAAACAAGAGTTTATTTAATTTTCAGAAATAGTATATATGAAAAACTCTTAAAAGTCAAACTATTTTTTAAATTAAAGCAGCTAAAATAACTTATAAATTTCACATAAATGACATTGAAAAATAGTATTACTATATCATAAATCTTTCCCCAAAATATTTTATATAGATTAGTAAAATAAAAATCCCTTTTTCAAAAAATGAAGAGGGATTTTTATTTTTTTATGCTATACTAGAAAAAGAGAAGACTATTTCAATTTGGAGGATGAGATGATGGAATACAAGATAGAAAACGGTTGGAAAAAAATAAAAAATTTAACAGAAATTTTTAAATTCAGTGAAGGTTATAAAAAGTTTTTAGACTTAGGAAAAACTGAGAGAGAGTTTGTAAATGAAGGAATAAAATATATTGAGAGTAAAGGATTTGTGAGTGCTGATACTAAGGATCAACTTATTCCAGGAGATAAAATCTATTATGTAAATAGAGGAAAAAATCTTGTTTTAGCGGTGATAGGAAAAGAGGATTTAGAAAAAGGAATAAATTATGTAGTGTCACACATAGACTCACCAAGATTAGATTTAAAAGGAAATCCATTATATGAAGAGTTTGAACTAGCATATATGAAAACTCATTATTATGGTGGAATAAAAAAATATCAATGGGCTTCTATCCCTTTAGCACTTCATGGAGTAGTAATTTTAGAAAACGGTAAATTAGTAGAGATAGTTATTGGTGAAAAAGATAATGACCCAGTATTTACAATTCCAGATATTTTACCTCATTTAGCAGCCAAAATACAAGGAGATAGAAAAACAGGAGAGGTAATTAAAGGAGAAGAACTTCAAATAATAGTAGGAAGTATTCCTACTACAATTGATAATAAGGAGATAAAATCTAAGGTAAAATATGCAGTTTTAGAGATTTTAAATAGAGATTATGGAATAATAGAAGAAGATTTTATATCTGCAGAGCTTGAGTTAGTACCAGCTGGGAAAGCAAGAGATATAGGATTTGACCAATCTATGATAGGAGCTTATGGACAAGATGATAGAATCTGTGGATATACTTCTATGAGAGCAATAACAGATTTAGAAAAGACTCCTGACAAAACAGCTATCTGTTTCTTAGCAGATAAAGAGGAAATTGGTTCTTCTGGAAGCACAGGACTAAAATCAGATTATTTAGTATATATAACAGGAGATATTTTAGAAAAATCTAAAGGTCATTTTAATGAAATGATGTTGAGAAGAGTACTTTGGAATTCTCAATCTCTATCTTCAGATGTAAATGCTGGTGTAGACCCTATATTTAAAGGAGTACATGATATACAAAATGCAGCTAAAATAGGTTTTGGAGTAGTTGTAACTAAATATACTGGAGCTAGAGGAAAGAGTGGAACAAATGATGCTGATGCTGAGTATGTAGGAAAAATTAGAAGAATTTTAAATAAAGAAAATGTATGTTGGCAAATAGGAGAGTTAGGGAAAGTAGATGAAGGTGGAGGAGGTACAGTAGCTATGTACCTTGCTCATTTAGGAATAAGAACAATAGATATAGGACCAGCACTTCTAGCTATGCATTCACCATTTGAAGTATCATCAAAACTAGATGTATATGAAACTTATAGAGCTTATAAGGCATTTTATAAGAGAGGATAGAAGATAGGGACTGATTACTCGGTCCCTACTTTTTTATTTATTTGAAAGAAATAATCCAAATTGTGCTAAAGTAGCAGAACCTAGATAAGTTCCTATAAATACGAAAATTCCTGTTATTGCAACTTTCCATGATAAACTTCTTAAAGTTTCTAATTTATTAGCTACTGAAATACCAGCATAAGTAAGTATTGGGGTAGTAATAGATAAGAAATCAACAGAGTTAATAGCTTTTATAACCTCTGTACTTATCATACAGAAGAATAAAGAAGTAATAGATACCCAACCTAAGATAGGAAAATCTCTTATAAATTTAATAGGAGCTTTTTGCATAACTCTTTGTAAAATTATTCCTATAATAGCAAATAATCCTAGACAAAATAATCCTAAGAATGTATAAATAGTAATTTGAGGTCCTTTATCTCCATATTTTAAAACTTTAATCCATTGAGTGAAAAGAATTAAAGATAAACTTAGAGTTAGTATTGAAAGATTTTTTATAAAATAATTTTCAAATAATTTTTTAGTCATTTTTTTTACCTCCAGTTAACTTGTTATACATAAATCTTTGTAGAGGAACGGCAATAAATACCATAGTAAATGTTCCAATAAAACTTGTTAATAATTGACTGGCAGCAGCATAAGCTCTTATTATTTCAGCTTTTTCAGGATGAATAGCAGCAAGAGCTGAACTAGCAGCAGTCATCATACTAGCAGAACCCATTCCGGAAGCAATAGCAAGAGCTTCTACTCTAAAACCAATCTCTAAAAATATAGGAGCGATAACACTAAAAAATATAGCTCCAAAAAGAGTACCGAAGATATACATAGAAAGAACACCACGTCCTTCGTCAGAGTTTAAAGTATATTTTTCAGAGATATAAGCAAGTTCTCCTTCTCTACCAAGCCCAAGAGTAGAACCGATAGCCTCTCTTCTAAGTCCTATAAGTAGTGCGATTGGAAGCCCTATAATTACAGTACCTACGTTTCCTAATTCTTGAATTAAAAATATCCATCCTATAGATATTATTTCTTTTAATCTTGGAGCTACATCAGCACCATATTTAGCCATAAGAGGTAACATTATAATTATTAAATATTTTCCAGCAAAATTAACATTTTCTTCATTATAGACTTTTTCTAAAATACCTTTTCTGAAGATATTAAATGCTAAAATCATAGTGATAATTAGAGCAAATAATAATGGTAGTAAACCAATTTTAAACTTTCCAATAGAAAGTACTTTAAAACCAATAAGTTCAGCAATTAAAATTACTATTACAGAAAATATAATCAAATAAGGCAAATTTTTATTTTTCATTTTCTCCTCCCAGTTTTTCAATTATTTTTTTATAATCTTCATAAGTTTTTTTATATAACTTAGATTTATCAATTTTACCACTCATATCTTTAAGAACTTTCATTAAAAATTTTGGGAATATTGAGAAAATATATTCATTATCTTTATGTATAAAATCTGTTCCATGAAAAGTTCCAGAAAAACCATTATATCCAATTTGGATACAAGGAAGAATATACGATAAGTCACCAATATCCCCAGCTGCACTTACAGGGGAATTTTCTTTACAATACTCAATTTCTGGAAAATTTTTAAAAGTTTCTCTAACAAAATTAGAAAGATAATGGGATTGTAAAAAAGGTAGATACCCCATTTCTGTTTCTATTTTAACATCTCCACCTAAAGCTTTGGCAGAACATTGAGCTATAGTATCTAGTCTTTCAGAAAGTTCTAACATATATTCAACAGAATGTGCTCTAATATCTGTCCCAATTTTTATTTTATCTGGAATTACATTTGTTCCCATAGGCGCATCTAAGATAACAGGATTTATTCTTACCATATATTTTTCATCAATTTGTTGCCTAAAAAGTCCTAATGCGGTATTGAAAAGAGTGGAGATACTATAAGCATTGATACCAGCTTGTGGAGCAAATCCAGCATGAGCAGGTTTTCCTAAGAAAGTATAATACTTATATAAAAAACCAGCTAAATTACAGTTTAATTCAATACTTCTTCTTGTTGGTTCTCCTCCCATAGAGTGTATGGCAATAGCAAAATCAAATTCATTAAAAATACCTAATTTTATAGCTTCAGGTTTTCCTCCCAAATATGTAATTCTATTATTTTCTTTCATCTTTTTTCTAAATTCCAAATCTAAATACTCTTCAGCAGGAGTAAAAACAAATCCAAGAGAAAAATCAAAAGATTTATATTCATTATCAGTTGAAAGTCTTTTTAAAAGATCAAGCATTATTGCAACTTGTGAATAATGACCGCAGTTGTGGGCTGCACCAGTTTCTTTGTTAGCATAAAAGTGTGATGGTGTATATACAGCATCCATTTCAGCAATAAGTGCAATATGTAGAGATTTTTTTTCTCCTAAATTAAATTTAATACCTGTTTCAGAAAATTTAGTAATTTTCTCTTGTGGAAAATACTTTTTTATAAAATTCTCTATTAGTTTAGAAGTTTTAAACTCTTTAAATCCTAGTTCAGGATTGTAATAAATCTCTTCAGCTAGAGATAAGGTTTCTTTAAAATCATTCATAAATAAATCCCCTTTTTTAGAAAAATAAAAATACTTTTATATTTTATCATTTTATTTAAACTTTTACAAAGAAATATTAGCTTAAAATAAAAATTCAAATTTTTTTTAAAAAGATGAAAAAAAGTATTGACGAAAAATATTATTTGTGGTAATATATACCTTGTCCGCGAGAGAGCGGAACTGATGAATAAGGACATTAGCAACAGAATAGAGAAAGACAATTAATGCAAACACAACAATAAATTGGTGTAAAATAATCAGTAAATTTTGCTGAGTTATATAGATTGAACGAAGAGTTTGATCCTGGCTCAGGATGAACGCTGACAGAATGCTTAACACATGCAAGTCTACTTGATCCTTCGGGTGATGGTGGCGGACGGGTGAGTAACGCGTAAAGAACTTGCCCTGCAGTCTGGGACAACATTTGGAAACGAATGCTAATACCGGATATTATGTGAATTTCGCATGAAATTCATATGAAAGCTATATGCGCTGCAGGAG
>NZ_GL987993.1:211201-213092 GCF_000158195.2 Fusobacterium mortiferum ATCC 9817 | reverse complement strand
TTTGGTGGAGATAAGCGGGATCGAACCGCTGACCTACGCAGTGCAAGTGCGTCGCTCTCCCAAACTGAGCTATATCCCCATATCTTATGGTGCGTTCGAGTGGACTCGAACCACCGACCTCACGCTTATCAGGCGTGTGCTCTAACCAGCTGAGCTACGAACGCATAGATAATGAAGAACATTATCAATAGAATAGAGAAAGTATTGCTCCTTAGAAAGGAGGTGATCCATCCGCACGTTCCCGTACGGATACCTTGTTACGACTTCACCCCAATCGCTAATCACACCCTCGGAGCATCCCTCCTTGCGGTTAGGCCTGCTACTTCAGGTGCAACCAACTCTCGTGGTGTGACGGGCGGTGTGTACAAGACCCGAGAACGTATTCACCGCAACATAGCTGATTTGCGATTACTAGCGATTCCAACTTCATGTACTCGAGTTGCAGAGTACAATCCGAACTGAGAATAGTTTTCTGAGATTAGCTCCCCCTCGCAGGTTTGCGACTCTCTGTACTACCCATTGTAGCACGTGTGTAGCCCAGCGTATAAGGGGCATGATGACTTGACGTCATCCCCACCTTCCTCCTGCTCATCGCAGGCAGTATCGCATGAGTGCCCAACTTAATGATGGCAACATACGAAAGGGGTTGCGCTCGTTGCGGGACTTAACCCAACATCTCACGACACGAGCTGACGACAGCCATGCACCACCTGTCACTAAGTTCCCCCGAAGGGGCACAAAAGCATCTCTGCTAATTTCTTAGGATGTCAAACGCTGGTAAGGTTCCTCGCGTTGCGTCGAATTAAACCACATGCTCCACCGCTTGTGCGGGTCCCCGTCAATTCCTTTGAGTTTCATACTTGCGTACGTACTCCCCAGGCGGATTACTTATCGCGTTAGCTTGGGCGCTGAGGTTCGACCCCCAACACCTAGTAATCATCGTTTACGGCGTGGACTACCAGGGTATCTAATCCTGTTTGCTACCCACGCTTTCGCGCTTTAGCGTCAGTATCTGTCCAGTGGGCTGGCTTCCCCATCGGCATTCCTACAAATATCTACGAATTTCACCTCTACACTTGTAGTTCCGCCCACCTCTCCAGTACTCTAGTTTGACAGTTTCCAACGCAATACGGAGTTGAGCCCCGCATTTTCACATCAGACTTACCAAACCGCCTAGACGCGCTTTACGCCCAATAAATCCGGATAACGCTTGCGACATACGTATTACCGCGGCTGCTGGCACGTATTTAGCCGTCGCTTCTTCTGTTGGTACCGTCACTTACTTCGTCCCAACTGAAAGCACTTTACATTCCGAAAAACTTCATCGTGCACACAGAATTGCTGGATCAGACTTTTGGTCCATTGTCCAATATTCCCCACTGCTGCCTCCCGTAGGAGTAAGGGCCGTGTCTCAGTCCCCTTGTGGCCGTTCACCCTCTCAGGCCGGCTACCTATCATCGCCTTGGTGAGCCGTTACCTCACCAACTAGCTAATAGGACGCAAAGCTCTCCTGCAGCGCATATAGCTTTCATATGAATTTCATGCGAAACTCACATAATATCCGGTATTAGCATTCGTTTCCAAATGTTGTCCCAGACTGCAGGGCAAGTTCTTTACGCGTTACTCACCCGTCCGCCACCATCACCCGAAGGATCAAGTAGACTTGCATGTGTTAAGCATTCTGTCAGCGTTCATCCTGAGCCAGGATCAAACTCTTCGTTCAATCTATATAACTCAGTAAAATTTACTGATTGTTTTACACCAATTTATTGTTGTGTTTGCATTAATTGTCTTTCTCTATTCTGTTGCTAATGTCCTTATTCATCAGTTCCGCTCTCTCGCGGACAAGGTATATATTACCACAAATAATATTTTTCGTCAATACTTTTTT
>NZ_GL987993.1:98805-211101 GCF_000158195.2 Fusobacterium mortiferum ATCC 9817 | reverse complement strand
AATTTCATGCGAAACTCACATAATATCCGGTATTAGCATTCGTTTCCAAATGTTGTCCCAGACTGCAGGGCAAGTTCTTTACGCGTTACTCACCCGTCCGCCACCATCACCCGAAGGATCAAGTAGACTTGCATGTGTTAAGCATTCTGTCAGCGTTCATCCTGAGCCAGGATCAAACTCTTCGTTCAATCTATATAACTCAGTAAAATTTACTGATTGTTTTACACCAATTTATTGTTGTGTTTGCATTAATTGTCTTTCTCTATTCTGTTGCTAATGTCCTTATTAATTTATCTGTACCGCTCTCTCGCGGACATAAATTATAATATCATATTTTTTATTTTTCGTCAACACTTTTTTTAAATTTTTAAAAAAAATGGGCTATCTGACTTTATCTACATTCAGATAGCCCTATATATCTACTTCTATATTATTTATCAGTAATCCCCTCCTTAATTTTTTAATAAGAAATAATCTATATTATCAAAAATTTTTCCATTATATTTTTTATACCATATTGATTATTTTATTAATTCTGAAATAATAATCCTACCATTTCTTTAATATTTAATAAAGATAACTCAATCTTGTATATTTTAAATATAATTTTTATTACCTAAGTAATTAATCATATTAATTAAAATACTTCTCTGAAGATAAGAAATGTTCTCTATAAAATACAAACTATAATTAGAATAAGTATTGTTAATATATCTCTTACTTTTTTGATAGGTATAAAAGCTTTTTATTAATTCTATCTCAATCTTATTTTTTATTAAATTACTATAATTTTAGTCCTCTCGAAAAATTATTAAGTGATTATTTATAATCTCATCTTATTAACTTCTCTTTTAAATTTATTTCATTGGAATCTACCTCCTTAAGAGATTATTTTGTCTAGACCTTTTATCTCTTCCTGTTAATACTTATATACCTCATAAAATTCATTATGTCAATAGAATTTCTTAAAAAAATTTATTTTTTATATAAAAACTAGGGAGTGAAATAAAATTTCACTCCCTAGTTACTAAAATTTATTACTTTACAACTATATTTACTATTTTATCAGGAATAACAATTAATTTTACTAAAGTTTTTCCTTCCATATGTTTTTTTACATTTTCTAAATTTAATGCTAATTTTTCAACTGTATCTTTATCTGTTCCTCTTTCTACTTCAACAGTTCCTCTAACTTTTCCATTTACTTGAACTGCCATTACAACTTCTGATGATACAGTTAATTTTTCATCATATGAAGGCCATTTTTCATTGAATAAATATCCTGTATTTCCCATCTCTTCCCATAGTTCATCACAGAAATGTGGAGTAAATGGTGATAACATTACTAATATATTCTTTATAACTTCAGCAAATATTTTCTTAGATTCAGAAGTTGTTTTTCCACCTTCTAAAATATTTACTTTATAATCTTGAGTTTCATTTATTAACTCCATAGTAGCAGCTATTGAAGTATTGAAGTGATAGTCATCTTCTATAGATTCAGTTACTTTCTTTATAGTTTGATTTAATTTGATTAATAAAGCTTTATCATCTCTACTTACCTTTGTTAAATCAATCTCTCCAAACTCTAGATTTTCTTTATGCTCCATTACTAGTCTCCAAATTTTTGTTAAAAATCTGTAAGCTCCAGCAAGTCCATTTTCATTCCACTCTAATTCTTTTTCAGGTGGAGCAGCAAACATTATAAATAATCTAGTTGTATCTGCACCATATTTAGTTATCATCTCTTCAGGGTCTACACCATTATTTTTAGATTTAGACATTTTTTCAACTTTTATTGCTAATTCTTCTCCAGTAGCTTTTGAAAATGCTTTTTCACCTTTAACATCAACTTCACTTGAGAATAAGAATTTGTTTTCAGCTGCTGAATAGTATGATGGCCCTAAAACCATTCCTTGAGTTAATAATCTCTTGAATGGTTCATTAGCTGAAACAAGGCCTAAATCTCTTAATATTTTTTGGAAAAATCTAGCATATAATAAGTGCATTACTGCATGCTCTATTCCACCTATATATTGATCTACTCCCATCCAAGAATCAACTATCTCTTTGTCAAATGGAAGTTTATCATTTTTAGGGTCACAATATCTTAAAAAATACCAAGATGAATCTACAAAAGTATCCATAGTATCTGTATCTCTTCTAGCTGGTCCACCACAAATTGGACATACAGCATGTTTAAAACTTTCTGATGTTTCTAATGGATTTCCTACTCCATTAAATGAAACATCTTCTGGAAGTTTCACTGGAAGATTTTCATCTTTTTCCATTACAGTTCCACATTTTTCACAATATAGTGCTGGAATAGGTGTTCCCCAGTATCTTTGTCTTGAAACTCCCCAATCTTTTAATCTGTATTTTACTGTTCTTTTACCATAATTATTAGCTTCTACATATTCAGCTATTTTTGTTAAAGCCTCTTTAGAACTCATCCCGTTAAACTCTCCTGAATTTGTCATTACTCCAACTTCAGTGAAAGCCTCTGTCATCTCTTCTGCTTTTAGCTCAATTACTTCTTTTGTTTCTTTATTAACTGGATTAATTACAACATTTAATGGTAAATTATATTTTTTTGCAAATGCAAAGTCTCTTTCATCGTGACAAGGAACAGCCATTACAGCTCCTGTTCCATAGTTCATTAGAACATAGTCAGCTACCCATAATTGTACTTTCTCTTTTGTTACTGGATTAATTACATGCCAACCTGTGAATACTCCATTTTTTTCTCTTCCTTCTGCTGATCTTTCAATTAAATCTGTATTTTTCATTGCTTCAATACTTGATTTTATCTCTGGATTAACTTTTATAATTTCCTCTACAATAGGATGCTCTGGAGCAACAACACAATAAGACACTCCATAAATTGTATCTATTCTTGTTGTAAACATAGGTAATTCCTTACCTGTTTCAGCAACAGTAAACACTATCTCTGTTCCATATGATTTCCCTATCCAGTTTTTTTGCATTGTTAAAACTTTTTCAGGCCAACCATCTTTCAACTCTTTATGCCCCTCTAATAACTCGTCAGCATAGTCAGTTATCTTAAAGAACCATTGCTCTAACTCTTTTTGAATAACTGAAGTTTTACTATGTCTCCAACATTTTCCATCTTCAACTTGCTCATTTGCTAATACTGTATTACAATCTGGGCACCAGTTTACAAGAGATTTTTTCTTGTAGATTAATCCTTTTTCATAAAGTCTTTTGAACATCCATTGGTTCCATTTATAGTATTCTGGTGTATAAGAAGCTATCTCTCTATCCCAATCATACGAAAATCCTAATAATTTTAATTGTCTTCTCATATTTTCAATATTAGATTTTGTCCACACAGCTGGGTGTGCTCCATTTTGAATAGCTGCATTCTCTGCTGGTAATCCAAAAGAATCCCATCCCATAGGATTTAATACATTATAACCTTTCATTCTCTTATATCTAGCTATAACATCTCCTATTGTATAGTTTCTAGCATGCCCAACATGTAGTTTCCCAGATGGATATGGAAGCATTACAAGTACATAATAATTCTCTTTCCCTTCAACTTTATTTTCTGTCTTGAAAATGTGTCCATTTTCCCATTTCCCTTGCCACTTGGCTTCTACTTCTTTAAAATTATACTCTCTCAAGAATATCACCTCATCAATAATTCTTTTCCATATTCAATATATCACTATTTTTTTTAATTAACAACTTTTTTCTTAAATTAATAAGTACTTAACCACAATTCACTTTTTCTTTTTATTCTTTGAAAACTATTATCTATCACTTTAGGAGTTTTCTCTAGCTCCTCTGCAATCTCTTTATAAGAAAAACCTTTAATCATATAGTTAAATACTTGCCTTTCAAATGGGCTAAAATTATGCTCTACGAAATCTTGAAACTCCATTATTTTCTCTTTAGATAAAAATATAGCTTCAGGATTATATCTCACATTTGAATAAAGTTCTTTTGGATAATCTTCATGACCATCTTCTGTTTCTAAATTATTTCCACTAGCTTCATTTAAAGCGCTATTTTTTTGTGCTGTAGAACTTCTAACTGCAGTTAATATCTGTCTTCTAATACAAAGAGTTGCAAATGTTTTAAAAGAAGCTTTCCCCTCACTATAATTTTTTATCGCTTTCAAAAGTCCTATTGTCCCCTCTTGTAATAAATCATCTTGATCAGCACCAACAAGAAAATAATTTCTAATATTAAGATATATCAATTTCTTATACTCTTTTAATATTAAATCTAAAGCTTCCTGATCTCCATTTTGAGCTAATTTTATTACTTCATCATTTATTAACTCTTCATTCATATAAATTCTTTCCCTTCCCACTATGGTAATATTATCCCCTATAATATTTTAAAAAGACTTTACTATTTCAGATAGAATTATTCCTCCTGCTACTGAAACATTTAGAGAGTTAATTTTTCCATACATAGGTATTTTTATTAAAACATCACAGCTCTCTTTTACTTTTTTTCTTATTCCATTTCCTTCACTTCCAAGAACTAATGCTGTTCTACTAGGATACTTTTCTTGAGAATAATCTTTACTTCCTTCTCCCTCTGCTCCATATACCCAATAATCTAATTTTTTTAATTTACTGATAGCATCAGAGATATTTGTAACTTTTACTATATCTACATACTCTATTGCTCCAGTTGAAGTTTTAACAACTGTTTCATTTATTCTTACAGCATTTCTTTCAGGAATGATTATTCCTTTTACTCCAAATACCTCAGCACTTCTTATTAAAGCACCAAAATTTCTTGGGTCTTGTATCTCATCCAAAATTAAAACAATAGATTTTTCCATAGGAGCAATTTTTTCCAAAAATTCTCCAAAATCCACATAATAGTCATAATCACTTACATGAACTACAACTCCTTGTGAATTTTCTCTCTTCTTATCTGTATAAAATATCTTAATATTTCTTTCTGAAGCTAATCTTTTTATCTTATTTATCTTATCATCTTTAGCCCCTTTAAAAATCTCTAATTTCTCTATTGTTTTCTCTTTATTTTGTAATACCTCCATTACAGGATTTATACCTATTATTTTCTCCATTATACCTCCATTATACCTCTGTTTTTATTCTCTCTATATCTGCACCAATATTTTTTAACTTTAATTCTAAATTCTCATATCCTCTATCTACATGATAAATTCTATTTACTATACTTTCTCCTTCAGCTTTTAATGCTGCAAGAATTAAAGATGCTCCTGCTCTTAAATCACTTGCCATAACTTCTGCTGATGAAAAATTTTCTATTCCTTTTATAGTTGCTATGTTTCCATTGATATCTATTTTAGCTCCCATTCTATTTAGCTCAGGTACATGCATAAATCTATTTTCAAAAATAGTTTCTTTTATTTCGCTACTACCTTTAGCTAAACACATAAGAGTCATTATAGGAGATTGTAAATCTGTTGGAAATCCTGGATGTGGCATAGTTGTAATTTTTATTCCTTGAAGATCAGAAAGTTTTGAAATTATTCTTAACTCCTTATTCTCTATCTCATATCTCACTCCCATCTCTTCTAACTTCATCAAAAATGCCTCTAAATGCTCTCTCTCTACTCCCTTAACTTTTATCTTTCCATCAAATATAATAGCTGCAATAATAAAAGTTCCAGCTACTATTCTATCTGAGATGATTGTGTGCTCACAAGGATATAATCTTTCTACACCTTCTATTGTAAGAGTTCCAGTTCCCACTCCAGTAATCTTAGCTCCCATCTCATTTAAAAAATTACATAAATCTACTATTTCTGGCTCTCTTGCTGCATTTTCTAAAACAGTTATACCCTTAGCTTTTACAGCTGCCATAACTATATTTTCTGTTGCTCCTACACTAGGAAAATCTAAAACTATCTTTCCACCAATAAGCTCATCTGTTTCTGCTTCTACATATCCATGGTCAATTGTTATTTTTGTTCCTAAAGCTTCAAAACCTTTTAAGTGTAAGTCTACTGGTCTAGCTCCAATAGCACATCCACCAGGAAGAGAAACTTTTGCTTTCTTACAATGGGCTAACATTGGTCCCATAACTAAAAAAGAGGCTCTCATTTTTTTTACTAACTCATATCCTGCCACAAGATTAGTTAATCCTTTATTTTCTATTTTATATGTATTATTATCTAATTTTTCAATTATCAGTCCTAAACTCTCTAAAAGTTTAACTAATGTTCTTATGTCCATTAAATTAGGAACATTTTTTAATATATAAGTTCCCTTTTCTATAAGAGTAGCTATCATAATTGGAAGAGCTGCATTTTTTGAACCTTCAACTTCTAGTACTCCCTTTATTTCTTTACCACCTGTTACCTTAAAAGCCTCTACCATCTCTTATTTTTCTCCTTTTCAATCTTACATATAGGACAACTTTCTCCAAATAATTGATTAAAAATTGTCAACTTTTTAAATTTTTTTTCATACCCCGGTAACTTTTCTTCTACCAAAGAATAATGTTTTTCACAAATTTTTTTACCAAAGTATTTTACATATTCAGGATATAATCCTACCTCTTGAAATTTTTCTCTTATATCTTTTATGAGAATCTCTCTTTCATTAGTATCAAAGGCATCCTTTACAACTATAACTAAAGCAATATTCCCCAATAGGTTTAAGCTATCTACTAGAGTATATCTTACATTAATCCTCTCAGCCTCAACAATATATGGCTTTAAAAACTTTAATTCGATTTCTCTTTTCATTTTTATATAAGCCACATCTGATTGTTTTATTCTCTCAATTATTTCAGGATAAACTATTCCTGATCTCAATTGTTCTTCAGTTAATGCCAATGCTACATTCTCTTTAAATTCATCTAAATAAAAAGCTCTTTCTGCCTGTGTTTTTAAAAAATTTATTTTAACTTGACTCTCTTTATCTATTAAATTTTCATTCATTCTTTCTCACCTTTAATACTTGACATTGTAATAGATTATATCATAATATTGTATCATTTTACAGTAATAATTAAAAGGATTTTCTAAAACTCTTTTAAAAAACCTCTCTATATTTTTTAAGAAAAAATGCTATAATATATTTACTTATTTTTAGGAGGTTAATTCTATGAGAAAGATTATTCTCGTTATACTATTTATAAATTTATTTTTTATAACTTTTTCAAAAAATATTACTTTTAACTTTAATACCTCTACTGGTAAAGTTGAATATTTTAAAGCTGGTGACTTAAATACACAATCTAATTATTTTTATGATGGAACACTTACTTTAGATTTAGAAAAAGATGAGTATTATTTTTTATTAAGCAATGAAGATTTTCCACCTATTCAAAAAATTATTGATGTAAAAACTACAGAGAATCCAATAGATATAGTTTTTACTAAAGAAAACTATATTTGCGTTAAAGGAATAGTTAAAAATAACTCTTCAAATCTTGGAAATGTCAATGTTTCATTTACAAATTCTGAAAATAAAAGTTTCCATTTTTCCACTGATATTTTTGGAGAATTTATAGCTTATTTACCGCCTAATAACTATTCTATCAATGCTGAAAGATTTGGTTATACTCTTGACAAAAAAAATAAAATCATTTATAATTTTTCTTCTGCTAGAAAAACTTATTCCTTAGAGTTAAATTTAATAGAACTACCTTGCTTTATCCAAGGTAAAGTTATAGATGAAAATAATCACTCTATTCCTTATCCAAAAATCTTTATAAAGAACGGTGAAAACATTATTCAAGGAGAGGGTGATGAATTTGGAATGTTTAAATTTCCTGTGAATAGTGGAATTATAACTATTCTTGCTCAAAAAAATAGTTTTTTTCAAAATGGTGTAGTAAGAAAAATAGAGAAAAATTCATCTATTACAAATATCGAAATACCTCTTTCTAAGATAAGATATAGTATAACTGGTATTGTAACTAATGGAATAAAAGCTCTTGATAAAGTAGAGCTTCAACTAGTAAATGAAGATAATAGTAAAATTACAACTACTTATAGTGATGAAAATGGTTACTTTGAATTTTATAAAATTCCTAGTAATAGAAAAGTATTTATCTTAGTTCTAAAAGATAATAAAATCTTGAAAAAAACTGAACTTATAGATTTAAATAAAGATATAAAAGATTTTAATATAATTTTAGATTAATTTATATTTATTCCATCATTATTTCATCACATATTAATAGTAAAATATAAATTATAATTTTGTGGTGAGATTAAAATGTTTAAAAAAAATATTAATTTAATTAGAAAAAATATTGTAAAATTTTTAATTTTAAATTATCCTAATTGTAACATAAAGAGAGAAAATCTATCTCTTTTAAATGAGGGAAAATTTGCAAATGCAACAGTATTCCGATATAAAGATAAAAATTTAGATTTAACAATTAAAGATTTTTCTGGTTCTCCCTGGCTTGTTAGGAAAACATTTGGAAAACTATTTATAAATTTAGAATATAATAACTTAGTCAAGCTATCAAATAATCCTTCAATCGCAAAAAATCCTAAAAAACTTTCAGAGTGTACATTAGCATTTGGTTTCATAAAAGGAAAAGCATTAAAATTTTTTCCAAAATCTTCTATTGAAAAAGATTTTTTCCTTAAGTTAGAAAAAAATGTTAAAGCTATGCATAGTAAAAATATTGTACATTTAGATTTAAGAAATTTAGGAAATATTTTAGTTGGGAAAGACGGACATCCATATATTATCGATTTTCAATCAGCTATATCTACCAAATATTTAGGTAGTTGGCTTTCAAAAATACTTAAAACTTCTGATTTAACTGGTGTTTATAAATGTTGGAATAATAGATGTACAGAGCCTTTAGATGAAAAAAGATCTAATATTTTAACAGAGTTTAATAAATTAAGAAAAGTTTGGATTTTTAGAGGTTATCCTTTAAGCAGAGCTTTAAAGAAAATAAAAGAATTTATATATCAAAAAAATTAGGGTAATTAGATTTACCCTAATTTTTTTTAATTCATCTATTACATTTAAAGTTGCTACTCCATTTAAATCTAAATCAGCAAAACAACTTTTTCCATCTTTACAATTGATAAGTTTATAGTAAGCTGCTTCCGCTATCATAGCTGCATTATCAGTACAAAGCTTCATAGATGGATAAAATACATCTATTCCCATTTTTTTAGCTCCCTCAGTAAGTTGACTTCTAAGTAGAGAGTTTGCTGCTACTCCTCCAGCTAAAATAATTGTTTTTACTCCCTTTTCCTTTGCAGCTTTTAAAGTTTTTTTACATAAGATATCTACTACTTTTCCTAAGAAAGAAGCTGCTAAATCTTCATTAGAAAATTCCTCACCCTTCATCTTCATCTTATTTACAAAGTTAATTACAGCAGTCTTTATTCCTGAAAAACTAAAGTCGTACTCTCCTACTTTAGGCTCTGGTATCTCTAAAAAATCTCTATTCCCTTGATAATACATCTTATCTATTACAGGTCCACCTGGATATCCTATACCTAAAACTCTTGCTACCTTATCACAACTTTCTCCTACAGCATCATCTAGTGTTCCACCTAGATTTGTAAAATTATGATTTTCATCCATATATAAAATATTAGTATGTCCACCTGATACAACTAACGAAATACAAGGTAGCTTTATATCATACTCTAAAAAGTTAGCATACATATGCCCTTTTATATGGTGTACTGGTATTATTGGTATATTATGAGCATAAGCCAATCCTTTAGCAAAAGATATTCCTACTAAAAGAGCTCCAATAAGACCTGGAGCATAGGTTACAGCTATATAATCTACATCTTCCATAGTTATATTAGCCTCTTCTAAAACTTCATCTAATATAGTAGCTATATTTTTTATGTGTTGCCTAGAAGCTATCTCTGGAACTACTCCTCCATACTCTTTATGTATCTCTATCTGTGAAGAAATTTTATTGGATAAAATCTCCCTTCCATCTTTTAATACAGCTATGGAAGTTTCATCACAAGAACTCTCTATTCCTAAAATTATCATTAAAAAACCTCCTTTTCTATCAATGACATATTTTTTATTATATCATTTTTTAAGAAAAAAAGCACTTTTTTAATGAACAGGTAGATTATATTTTTTAAATATCTCCATTACTTCTAATTTTCTTTCATAACTTAAATCTTCTATATCTTTTAATGGATATTCCATTCCTAATTCTTTATATTTAAAAACTCCTAAAGTGTGATATGGAAGTATCTCTACCATCTCTATATTACTAAATTTTGATATATATTGAGCTGTTTTTTCTAGAAGTTCATTATCATCTGTAATAGTAGGAACTACTACATGTCTTACCCAAGTAGGTTTTTCTATCTCATTTAAATATTCCAAAAATTTTAATGTATTATCTATCTCTACTGAAGTTAATTCTTTATAAATCTCTTTATCAATTGCCTTAATATCTAATAATACTAAGTCCGTATATTTTAATATCTCTCTTATTTTTTCATTAAAAATATAACCTGAAGTATCTAGAGCTGTATGTATTCCCTCTTTTTTACACAATTTAAAAAGTTCCAACACATAATCACTTTGAACTAAAGGTTCTCCTCCTGTTACAGTTACTCCACCTTTTTTTCCAAAATAATTTTTATATCTTTTTATTTTTTTTAATTGTATCTTCTGCACTCTCCTGTATCTTCTTCTCTCCTATCTTCCAAGTATCAGGATTATGACAAAATTTACATCTCAATGGGCATCCCTGTAAAAAAATTACAAACCTAAGTCCAGGTCCATCTACGGTTCCCATACTCTCATAAGAATGAATATTTCCTAAAACCATTTTATCTCCTTTCAATTATTAAAAGAGAGGGAATTTTTCCCTCTCTATATTACATTTTTCCACTGATAGTTCTTGATAATACATCTAATTGTTGCTCTCTTGTAAGTCTTACAAAGTTTACTGCATATCCTGAAACTCTAATTGTAAGTTGTGGATATTTATCAGGATTTGCCATAGCATCTTCTAATAACTCCCTATCAAATACATTGACATTTAAGTGTTGCCCACCTTGAGGAGTAAAATATCCATCCATAAGAGAGATTAAATTTTCTATTCTATCCTCTTTAGTTTTTCCTAAAGCTGCTGGAGAGATAGCAAATGTATAAGAGATTCCATCCTCTGCATGATGGAATGGTAATTTTGCAACTGATGCAAGTGAAGCTATAGCTCCTCTTGTATCTCTACCATTCATTGGGTTAGCTCCTGGGGCAAAAGGTGTTCCTCCTCTTCTACCATCTGGAGTGTTTCCTGTTTTCTTTCCATATACAACATTTGAAGTTATAGTTAATATTGATTGAGTTGCCTTAGAATCTCTATATGTTCCATGAGTTCTTAGATAATTCATAAACTTCTCAACTATTTGAACTGCTAATTCATCTGTTGAATCTTCATCATTACCAAATGGTACATACTCTCCTTCTCTTTCAAAATCTACTACTATTCCATCTTCATTTCTTATTACTTTTACTTTAGCATCTCTTATAGCAACTAATGAGTCTACAACTATTGAAAGTCCAGCTATTCCACTAGCTTGAGTTCTTTCAACATTTAAATCATGCAATCCCATTGCAAAAGCTTCATAAGAGTATTTATCATGCATGTAGTGAATTATTTTTAAAGCATTTACATAAGTTCCTGCTAACCATTTCATCATCTGGTCAAACTTTTCCATTACATCATTAAAATCTAAATAATCTCCTACAACTGGAGCAAATTTAGGTGCTACTTGAGCTCCACTTTTCTCATCTCTTCCACCATTAATAGCATATAGAAGAGCTTTAGCTAAGTTTGCTCTCGCTCCAAAGAATTCCATTCCTTTTCCTATCTTCATAGGAGATACACAACAAGCTATTCCATAGTCATCTCCTAACTCTGGTCTCATTAAGTCATCATTTTCATATTGGATTGATGATGTATCTATTGATACTTTAGAACAGAATTTTTTCCAATTTTCTGGAGAATTTGCTGACCATAAAACTGTTAAGTTTGGTTCTGGTGCTGGTCCTAAGTTATATAGTGTGTGTAAGTATCTAAATGATGTCCTAGTAACTAATGTTCTTCCATCTACACCTTGCCCTCCAATTGACTCTGTTACCCAAGTAGGATCTCCAGAAAACAGATCATTATATTCAGGTGTTCTTAAGAATCTTATAATTCTTAATTTTATTATAAATTGATCTATTAGCTCTTGTGCTTCTTCTTCAGTAATGATTCCAGCTTGTAAATCTCTTTCAATATATATATCTAAGAAAGTAGAAGTTCTTCCTAAAGACATAGCTGCTCCATCTTGATCTTTAGTTGCTGCAAGATAAGCAAAATATAGAAATTGTACTGCTTCCTTAGCATCTTTAGCTGGTCTAGTTACATCAAAACCATAAGATGCACACATCTCTATAAACTCCTTTAGAGCTTTTATTTGATCAGATACTTCTTCTCTTTTTCTAATTACATCTTCATTAAAATCTGCTGCTTCTAATTGCTTTAATTGCTCTTTTTTATCCTCAATTAATCTATTTACTCCATATAAGGCAACTCTTCTATAATCTCCAATAATTCTTCCTCTTCCATAAGCATCAGGAAGTCCTGTTATAATTCCACTTTTTCTAGCAGCTCTTATTTCATCTGTATATGCTGAGAAAACACCTTCATTATGAGTTTTTCTATACTTTGTAAATATCTCTTCTGTCAATGGATCTATTTGATAACCATATGCTTCTAGAGAGTTCTTTACCATTCTTAATCCACCTTTTGGAAAAATTCCTCTCTTTAAGGGAGCATCAGTTTGAAGTCCTACAATGACTTCTGAATCCTTGTCAATATATCCTGGTCCATATGTAGTTATTCCTTGGGGAAATTTAGTTTCTGCATCATATATTCCCTTCTCCCTCTCCACTTTAAATAACTCTGTCAATTTGCTCCAAACTTTTTTAGTCTTTTCAGTAGAATCAGCTAAAAATGAATCGTCTCCATGATAAGGAGTATAATTCTCTTGTATAAAATCTCTCACATTAATTTCCTTTTTCCATAATTGACCTTTAAAATTATTCCAAAACTCCATTTTGCCTCCTTAAATTTAATTAATATTATAAAAAACTTAAAAGTTATTTTATCATTCTTTGTTAAGTTAAATTATACATTATTTAAGTATAATTTATGATATCATTCTTTATTCAAAAAGTCAACTTTTTTGTTTGAATAATTTATATTTTATAATTAAAACTATTTTATATATAAAAATAAAAAAACCGACAATCTAGGCATAAATTGCCCAGACGGTCGGCTTAATATCAAGGTTATACTCCATGTGGTTATCCACTTTTTCCGTCAGTTATATAACAAATACATTTTATCATTTTTTTCTTATTCTATCAACTATTTTTATTTTATCTTCTTATAATTTTCTTCTATAACCTCTCTTACTTTTGTGCTCAATTCCTTAATTTCATCGTTAGATAAAGAATCAACATATATTGGTTCTCCTACTATTATTGTAACCAGTTGATTTCTTTTCATTTTCCATTCCCCTCTCTTTTGAATATCAAAAGTTCCTTTTAAAGTAAGAGGTACTATTATTCCATTGGTTTCAGTAGCTAATTTAAAACTTCCTTTTTTAAATCTCAATATCTCTCCATCTAGTGTTCTCTCTCCCTCTGGAAAAATTACAATAGGATATCCATCTTTTACAACTTTTACTGCTTCTTTTATATCCTTTATTCCTTCTCTAGGATTTTCTCTATTCAAAAACACACACTTACTTCTTTTCATCCAGATATTAAAAAATGGCCAAGATTTCATCTCTTTTTTAGCTACAAATCCCACATCTATATGTAGAGCACTTACAATTACAGGAATATCTAAATTACTTTGATGATTACATACAAAAATAATTCCTTTTTCTCTCTCTAAGGCATTTATATTTTTTCTATTTTTATATATTACTCTTAATTTAACTCCAAGACTCTTTAAAACTATTCTTGATAGCCATCTCAATTTTTTTCTTGCTAGTTTTACTCCTGTTCTTTCATCTTTCATTGCTATTATAGGAAGATATAGTATACTAATGTATATAAACAATAATAATCCTGTCCCAGCTGCTAAAATCATTCCCAACATGTTTTTCTATTCCTCCCAAATTACTCATCTATCTCTTTTATTGCTCTTTGAATATCTTTATACTGAAATCCTTTTCTCATCAAAGAAACAATCTTTTTATCATTTTCTTTATTTCCTAATTTTTTCCATTGTTTTTTTATCTCTTCTATTTCAAAAGTATCTTGTCCAGCTAAAATATCCCTAATTATAGCTGAATTTACTCCCTTTTGTAAAAGCATAAACTCCATCTTTTTTTTACTATAATTATGTGAATTTACATAACTTTGTGCATAATCATAATCATTTAAATAACCTAATTCAATAAATTTTTCTATTATAGATTTTATAATATCTTTTTCTCTATATTTAGAGAGGAGCTTTTGATAGAGCTCCCTCTCTGAATAATCTCTCTTACCAAGTAAAAAGTATCCCATACTTTCTACTCTTCTTTTCACAAGCTCCCTATACTCAACTTCACTAATCTCATCTCTTTTCTTCAAATCAAATTCTAGTATAGTTTGCTTATTTAAATCCAAATAAAAAAATTCATCAAAATATATCTTATTTCCCTTAAGATTATACTTCATCAAAATTTAATGCTCCTTCTGGAACTACTGATACCTCTTCTTCTGTTTCATCTTTTGCAGAGTGTGGCTTCATAACTTTCATCACTTCAGCCTCAATAGCTGCTAATAACTCTGGTTCACTTTCAAGTCTAGCTTTTACATTCTCTTTTCCTTGTCCAAGTCTAATATCTCCAAAACTAAACCAAGCTCCAGATTTTGCAACTATATCATACTCTATAGCCATATCTAAAATCTCTCCTACTCTTGAGATTCCCTTTCCATACATTATTTGGAAAGCTGCCTCTTTAAATGGAGGTGCTATCTTATTTTTAGTAATTTTTACAACAGTTTCATTTCCTATTGCTTCATCACCTTGTTTTACACTTCCTACTCTTTTTACTTCCATTCTTACAGAAGCATAGAACTTAAGTGCTTTTCCTCCTGTAGTAGTAGTCTGAGGTCCAAATCCAAATCCACCAATTTTATCTCTAATTTGGTTGATAAAAATCATAGTAGTTTTTGATTTATTTAATGTTGCAGTAAGTTTTCTTAAAGCTTTCGACATAAGTCTAGCTTGTAATCCCATCTGTTGATCAGACATCTCTCCATCTATCTCAGCTTTCGGTACAAGTGCTGCTACTGAGTCCACTACTACAAGGTCCACAGCTCCAGAACGAACAAGCATATCTGCTATCTCTAGTGCTTGCTCTCCATAGTCAGGCTGAGATATTAAAAGCTCATCTACATCTACTCCTAGAGCCTTAGCATATACAGGGTCTAAAGCATGTTCTGCATCTATAAATGCTACTATTCCTCCCATTTTTTGTGCCTCTGCTGCTATGTGTAGAGCTATTGTAGTTTTACCTGAACTCTCTGCTCCATATATCTCTACTATTCTTCCTCTAGGAACTCCACCTTGACCTAGAGCTAAATCTAGATTGATACTTCCTGTTGAAATTGTTTCTACTGCCATACTTTGATTAGAACCTAATTTCATTATAGAACCCTCACCAAAGTCCTTTTTTATCTGCTTCATTGCCATCTCTAAGGCTTTTTCTCTGTCATTAACTTCATCTTTTGCTTTTGCCATATTATTCCTCCCAATTTATTTTTTTATCTATAATCTCCAAAATATTTTCTGCCTTTATATCTCTCATACATTTAAAATGTTTTTTAGGACAACTCTTATCTCCATGTAAACTACAAGGAGAACAGTTCTCATTAGCATATATTAAAGTGTCATTTTCTCCAAAATCAAACATTCCTGGACTAGTAGGTCCAAATATTACAAAGGTTTTACAACCTACCCCTCTAGCTATATGAAAAGGTCCAGAGTCATTAGTTACTATAAACTTAGCTTTAGATAATAATGCCCCACTCTCTTTTAAAGATAGGACTCCAGCAAGTATAATACAACTATTTTCACTTATCTTATTTATCTCTTCGCATCTAGGAATATCTCCCTTACCACCTATTAATATACTTTTGACTCCATATTTTTTATATATTAATTTTGCCAGCTCTCCAAATCCTTCTGGAGTCCATTCCTTTGTATTCTTAGATGCTCTTGGAGCTATTACAGGTAAGTTTTTAAACTCTTCTAACTTTGGATCTTCTTCAAAAGCAAAATCTAAGTCCTCTCCTATATACTCTATTCCAAACTCCTTAAAAGCTCCAAAATAATTTTTTATAATAGTATCATCTACTTGATATTTTATAAGTCTTAATTTAACTAATAGAGTTTTCCACCAGGCTCTTTTTTTATAGGTATAAGTTTTTACTCCCAATCTTTTAGCTATTATCTTTGATCTAAATTTTGCATGTAAATCAAAAACATAATCATACTTATTAGCCTTTAATCTATCTGCAAACTTTTTTATATTTTTTATTCCATCATCTTTTTTCTTATTAAAAGTTATAAGATTATCTATATATTTCAATCCAGAAATGGCATCTTTAAATTGCTCCATAACAACAAAATCTATTTCAGCTTCTGGATATTTTCTTTTAAAAGCTTTAAGCACAGGAGTAGTAAGAATTACATCTCCTATTGAGCTCATTCTTATTACTAATATTTTCACTTCTTCCCTCTCAATCTTCTTTTAAAATTAGCAAACCAGATTAAATATCTTTTCAGTGTGATAGCTACCTTATAGTAAATACTCTCTCTATCATACTCTATATCTTTATCACAGCTCTCTTCTAAATATATAAACTCATAAATTTCTCCAAACTTTCCATATCTATTCTTCATAAGCTTAGTATCTATTAGATATACTGTATTTCCATTTATTAAAAAATTCATCACTTGAGAATCCCCGTGCAAATAACCTTTATTATGGATTCTTTTTAGCTCTTTTGATATCAGCTCTATATCTTTAGTTGTTCCCTCTTCTCCTTCAAGGTAAGAGTAAACAAGATAAGAATCTACCACACAAAGTCCAAACTTAGTTTCTACTGCTAAATATGGAATAGCTCCATTGAAATCTAATTCATTTATTCTCTGAATATTTTCAAACTCTCTTCTACTTTCACTCCCTCTAAATATAGATAAAAACCTTTGCCATTTTCTTCTATTTTTTTCAATAGGTCTTTTTAATACATACTTTTCTCCATCTATCTCTATGAGAGCTACATAGCTTCTTTGGTCATTTTTAAAAATTCTCTCTATATTATAACAGGTGTTTTTTATTTTGTCATATAATTTTATATTTTTTTCATCAATATAGTATAAAATATTTTTTCCATATTTTAATTTTTTCATTAATTTTCACTCTCTAATATTTTTTCAATTCTCTCTAATATCTTTTCTGGTTTAATATCTAACATACATTTAAAGTGTTTTTTAGGGCAAGAATTTCCCCCATGGATTGAACAAGGTCTACACTCTAAATCCTCCACTTGAAATACCTCACTATTTTTTGACCAAGGAAAGAAACCAAATTTCTCAACTGTTGGTCCAAAAATAGCTAATATTTTTACATTTGAAAAAGCTGAAGCTATATGTATTGGAGATGAATCATTAGTTAAGACTATATTAGCTCTTCTAATTACCTCAGCTAACTCAAGAAGAGTAGTTCTTCCTCTTAAATCAATAGAATTTTTAGAAAGTGGTATATTAAGTAAAATCTCATCTTTTCCTCCTACTACCACTACAGTTGTATCTTCTCTTTTTTCAATCTCTTTTATAACTCTATTAAAATACTCAAGAGGCCATTTTTTAGTAAACCATTTACTTCCTGGAGCTACTATAACTATTTTTTCTTTTCTTTTTTCTAAAAATTTATCTACTTTCTCCCTTTCCAAATCAGTAGGGAAAAGTTCTATCTCATATCTTTTTCCTTCATCTTTAGGTACAAAAGATAAAAGTTTTTCTACTTCATGTTTATCACTATCATAATGAATTTTTTTTGTAAATAAAAATGAAGCTGCTGCATTATCATAACCTCTTCTTACAGGAGCTCCTGTTAGAAAACTCATAAAAGAACTTCTTAAATATCTGTGAGGAGTTATAACTAAGTTATATGATTCCATTTTTAATTTTTTAGTTATTGCCCAAAAACCTTTTATTCCTCTATGTTCTCCTCTTTTATCATACTCTATTATGTGAGTAAGGTATGGATTATTTCTTAAAATAGATGCTCCTATAGGAGTGGTTAGATAAGTAATCTCTGCTTTGGGATAGGTATCTCTCAACTTTTTTATAAGGGGGGTAGATAAAACAATATCCCCAATAAATGCTGTATGAATAATTAAGATTCTAATTTTTCTCACCCTCTTCTAAAAGAAAGCTTTCTTCTATATAATTTAATAGCTCCCCTTCCATAATTTTATCATATTTATCAAAATATGGATTTTTATAGTTCTCTTTTGGATTATTCTCATCTGGTACTAAATATTTTACTTTATCGTTTCCAAATACTCCCCATCTAGTAGTACTCTGAGTGGCTTTAGCTGGATATATTCCAACTATCCTTTTTTGAAGTGCTCCAGCTATATGAGTAGGTCCTGTAGAAGCTCCAAGATAGATAGTTCCTTTATCTATTATAGCAGCAATATTTAAAAGATCTCCTCCATTAGCATATAGATATACTTTCTCTCTAGCTATTGCATCTACCATCTTTACTCCTCTTTCCTCTTCTGAAATATGGCAGATTATAACTACATTCCTCTCTGGATTTTCATCTCTAAATCTTTGAAGCAATGAGACATATTCTTCATCTTTTATATTTTTAGCAGAACCCCCTATAAAAGGATTTACCACCAAAGTCTCTCCAACTATATTGTAAGTAGAAAAAAAAGTTTCTGCTGCTTTAATATTCTCTTCTCCTAGATATATTTTAGTATTTATCTCAAATACCTCATCATATCTTTTTTCATCAGCTTTTCTTACTAAATCTAAATTATATTCAGCTTCATTTTTTATAGATTTAGACCTTTTTTGCCAAACTCCCTTATTGAAAGCAAAAAAAGAATAAAGTTTAGATAGTGGACCTATTTTAATCTTAGATTTACTAGCCTTAGCTAGTTGTGATACAAATCTGTCATTATATAGTGCTATGAATATATCTGCTTTAAAATATACTATTTTCTCTATAAGTTCACTATGAGTATAATCATCTATCTTTATTATTCTATCCACATAGGGAAGATTTTTCACTATTTCATAGTTATATTTTCTAACTAAAACTACTAACTCTGCCTGTGGATACATTTTTTTTATCATAAAAAAACTAGGAATTGAAAGTATCAAATCCCCTATCTTATCTGTTCTTGAAACTATTACTCTTTTAATATTCATAATCCTTCCTTTATTTTTTTATATAACTTCCATTTTTAGTTATCTCATATAGTTTGTAGTATTTTACCATAGTGTAAAGAGAGCTTGTACAAGCTAATAAAAATCCCTCTTTCCCATCTAAAAAACCAAGCCTTAATAGATACATTCTTAAAAATTTAAATACTGGATTAAAAGCTAATTGAAAAATATTACATCTCTTTCCTCTTTTATAATACTCTATAGCTCCCTCTGTAGTATAACGATTAAATTTTGTAAAATAATCTCCTAAAGTTGAGTAACTATGATGGTATATCTCCTCTTTCAATGTATAGATTTTCTCATTTGTTTCAAAAGATTCATGGACAGTATTTCCATTAAATCTACCGACACTTTTTTTAAAAAGTCTTATATGGTAACTATTACTCCATCCTCCATATCTTATCTTCTTCCCAAAACAAACAGATGTAAAATTAACGTTAAATACACTTCTATCATCAGTTGAACTTTTTATCTCTAAAATCTTTTTTTGAAGCTCTGGTGATATCTCCTCATCTGCATCAATATTTAAAATCCACTCTCCACTTGCTTTATCTATTGCTGAATTTCTCTGTGGACCATATCCCTTCCAAGACTCTACATAAAATTTTGCTCCATATTTTTTAGCAATCTCTTCTGTTCTATCAGTAGAACCACTGTCCACTATAACTATCTCATCTGCTATATCCTTAATTGACTCTAAGGTTTTTTCTAAAATTCTCTCTTCATTCATTGTTATCATTGCAACTGATAATTTCATATTCTCTCCTATGACACCAAACCATATATTTTTCCTAAGATATAATTTCTTGCTATAAAAAGATTTAATTTAAACTTTTCAGGAGTAAATTTTCTAAGCTCTATTCTTCTTATCACATCATAATTAGGAACTCTTCCATTTGTTCCTTTCTTGGTAGTAACAAAGCCCTTTACTCCCTCTTTTTTTAATATCTCTGCAACCTTTTTATTTCTATGTCCCCAAGGCCAGCAAAAATACTCTACCTTGTTTCCTATATTTTCTTCCATTATTTTTTTATTTAATAGAAATTCCTCTCTTACTCTATCTAGGAAATCTTTTTCACTTTCATAATAAAAATATTTTTCTTTATTATTGTCTATATACATTTGAGCTAGCTTTAATTTCTCTTTCTCATCTTTTCCTTCTAACTCTCTATCATAGTACTCTTTAAATTTTTTAAAAAACTCTTTTTAATAATTATCCCTTGAGAAGAGTACTCTCCTCTCTTTTTAAATTTTGGATACCCTCTCTCTACTTTTCCATAGAGGTACATATCTGTAATATCCTCTCCATCTCCATTGAAAAAGCCCTCTATCTTATCACTTACAAATACTGCTGTATGCTTGTGAGAGTGTGCTTGAAAATCCACTAATCCACTTTGATACATCTCCCTTATCTCTTCCCAAGTGAGATACTGTTCTGTAGTTCCATCTCCAGTTTCAACATAATTTTTCATAGCTTCATAGTTAGCCTTTCCATTTAACAAAATCTCTGTAGTTCCATCTCTCTTTTCTTTTATATAGAGAGTATTTAAAAAAACAGTAGCTTTCATATTATACTTTTTTAATAGTGGAAAAACTTTAGAATAATTATCATAATAACCATCATCTAAAGATATTAAAACCGAATTAGATTTTATATTTCCATCTCCATACTCTTTTAAAGTTAGAGTATTCATATTTCTCTCTTTTAAAATTTTTAAATGCTCTTCAAATAAATCAGGAGTTACACTTGAAATCTCATTTACCTGATGGTATAAAAATATAGGTACTCCTTTATTTCTAAAATATATAATCAACGCTATTATAATTATTGCTATCCACATATTAACTCCTTTTTGCTCTTTTAGAATATTATACCAAATCTAAGTAGAAAATACAAAAAAAGAAAAAAGATGAACCGACTGTTCATCTTTTTCCTTAAAAATATTTAGGGTTAGACTACAACATATGAATCTAAAAAGTGGGGTTTAAAAAAATTATTTGGAATATGGTGCCTAGAAATGGATTCGAACCATCGACCGTACGGGTATGAACCGTATGCTCTAGCCAACTGAGCTATCTAGGCATATCTTTAGCATCATTACACTAATATAATACACCAACTTATAAAAAATGTCAAGTTTTTTTTAGATTTTTTCTAAAAAAAGAACACGTTAGAAAACGTGTCCTCATAAAAAACATTTTTAATTATTCAGCTGGTTCGAATTCATCTTTTCCAACACCACAAAGTGGACATAACCAATCCTCTGGTACATCTTCCCAAGCAGTTCCTGCTGCTACTCCATTATCTACATCTCCTACTGCTGGATCATACTCATATCCACAAACTTTACATATATATTTTTTCATAATCATTTCCTCCTAATTTTATTTGTATTTTAATCTTTAAATAATTTATTTATTTGCCCATAATCCATGGATATTGCAATACTCTCTTGCTACAACTTCTTTTCCCTTAGGTACTTCAAAAAAAGCTTCTGGCTCTTGTTCAGGCTTTAAGTATTTTCTATAAAGAGTATCTCCATCTACTTCTAATTCTATAAACTCAATATAATGAGCTTCTGCCATAGGATGTTTAGTTTCTTTTCCTACCCTTACTAAATATCCATTTTCTTTTTCTTCTATATATGGAACATGTTTTTCTGTAGTAGCATCTTCTACTTTAGGTACTACTAACTCAAAACCATTAGGTAAAGTATCGCAACATTTTTCTTTAGTTGCTACTACTTGAACTAAAGTTCCACACTCTAATTTTATGAAACTATTTTTTTTCATATGTATCTCCTCCTAAATAAATAATATATCCTTTATTTATTATTCGAGCAATCTTGACAAATTCCTTTAAAATAATAATGTTGTTCTTTTGTTTCACAATTTTTTAATTTGTCATCTTCTAAAATATTTTGATTGATTCCTATATCATATATTTTCCCACATTTTTCACATTTAAAATGTCCATGAACTGCCATAACACTATCATATCTTGTTTCATTCTCTTCAATTACTATTACATTTACTATCTTTTTCTCAATAAAAAGATTTAGCGTATTGTAAACAGTAGTTTTAGATAGAGTAGGAATTTCTGTACATAAGGCTTTATATATCATATCTACTGTAGGATGATTTTTATTTTCAACCAAATACTGAAATATTTTAATTCTCTGATAAGATGGCTTTATCTCATGAGCTTTTAAGTACTCTCCTATATTTTCAATATGAAATTCCATCCTTAACACCTCCTATTCTAAATAAATCAACTTTGTAATTATTCTATATTTATATAGTACACTATTTTATATCCATTGTCAAGTATTTTCATATTAAATTATGACTTTTTTCATCAAGTATCTATGAATCCCTTTTCCATACTCATCTTCTTGATATTCTTCAATCCTATATCCTAAGTCTTTATATAATTTCATTGCTATGTTATTATTAGGGTCAACTGTTAATCCTACTTCTTTATATCCTAATCTTTTTAGGTATTTTTCACTCTCTTCCATTATTTTTCTAGCATTTCCACGATTTCTATATTTTTTTCTAGTAGAGATTCCATATAAAAACACCTCATCCTTTCCAAGTACTTGCATATATTCAGCAATAGTTATAATCTCATCTCCCTCTACTAACACAAATACTTTTCCATATCTTATAAGAGCTTTTAAAATCCACAGGTCTACATTTCCATTCCCTTCAAAAGCTTCTTCTTCTATCTCTACTATTTTATTCATCAAAGTTAAATCCACATCATGGAGCTCTCTAAATTCCATACTACCTCCTAATAATCAACTTTTGATAGATAAAGACCATTTGGCTCAGCCACTTTTTTTAGATATTTTTTATCAGGATTTTTTAACATCTCCTCCATATAATTGCTAGGAAGATTTCCAAAATATATATTTAAAGCTGTTCCTATTATTATTCTAATCTGAGATTTTAAAAAAGAACTTCCTAATATTTCAACACTAATTCTATTACTACCTATTTTTTTTACTTCAATACTATATATCTCTCTTATAGAGGTTTTACTTCCACAATCACTCATTCTAAAATTATTAAAATCATGTACTCCTACTAAAATATCTAAAATTTTTTGGAATCTCTCTGCCTCTATTTCTTTATTTACATATGTTTCATATCGATTCTTAAAAGGATCTCTCTCCCAAGAAATTATATAAGTATATCCTCTTTTTTGAGCGTCAAACCTTGAATTAAACTCTATATCCACCTCTTCAATATCTAAGAGTTCTATATCCAATGGTAATCCTCTCATCAGTACATACTTCAATCTATCTAAAGGGATAGTTGAAGTAGTATAAAAATTAGAAACTTGAATAAGAGCATGAACCCCTCTATCAGTTCTACCTGAAGATACCATATCTATCTCATCTTTTAATACAACATTTAATAACTTTTCTATCTCTCCTTGAACTGTTCTTTTATTTGGCTGCCTTTGAAAACCATAAAACATGCTTCCATCATATCTATAACTTATCTTTATATTTCTCATTTTCTCCTCTTGAGTAGATAAAATAAAAAAAGAGATTCATTAGAATCTCTTACTAACTACATGGTGCGAAGAGAGAGACTTGAACTCTCACGTCTGGGACACTAGATCCTAAGTCTAGCGCGTCTGCCAATTCCGCCATCCTCGCACGAATGGTGCGTCATACAGGATTTGAACCTGTGGCAACACGATTAAAAGTCGTGTGCTCTACCAACTGAGCTAATGACGCATATTATTAAGTTTTTATGGGGTGATCGACGAGGCTCGAACTCGCGACAACCAGTGCCACAAACTGGCGCTCTACCAACTGAACTACGATCACCATATTTTGTCTTTTTTATAAGTGGCGTGTCTGAAGAGATTCGAACTCCTGACCCACGCCTTAGAAGGGCGTTGCTCTATCCAGCTGAGCTACAGACACATTAATTGGAGCGGGAAACGAGGGTCGAACTCGCGACATTCAGCTTGGAAGGCTGACGCTCTACCAACTGAGCTATTCCCGCAGATTTAATGGTCGGAATAGCAAGATTCGAACTTGCGGCCCCCTGCTCCCAAGGCAGATGCGCTACCGGACTGCGCTATATTCCGACGCCTTTCTCTCAAGACAAGAATAATTATAGCATCTATATCAAAAACTGTCAACACTTTTTTTAAAAAAATTATTTATTTTTTAATTTTCATATTTCCCCCTTGATTTTATTAAGTTTATAGGTATTATTTTTTTCTTTCTATGTTATATTTTTTTCTTTTTTATTTACACTTTTTTAAAAATTTCTAAAAATTTTTTTATATTTTTTATTTTTTGTTATATAATATATTAAGAGTAGTCTCGTATATTTTTAATAGGGAGGTAATTTCATGAAAAATACAAAAAAAATAATAGCTAGTTTGTTATTAGGAATGACAGTAGTAGGGTGTACTTCATCTCCTTTTTTAGATGAAACTGGTTCTGTTAATAAAAAAACTTCTGGAACAGCTGGAGGAGCTGCTGCTGGAGCTCTAATAGGACAACTTATAGGTAAAGATACTAAAGGAACTCTTATTGGAGCTGGTATAGGTGCACTTGCTGGACTTGGTTGGGGAGCATATAGAGATAACCAAGAAAAAGAGTTGAGAGAAAGATTAAAAAATACTGAAGTTGAAGTAAGTAGAGAGGGAGATAACTTAAATCTTTATCTACCTGGAGGAGTAACTTTTGCTACTAATAGTGCTAATATAGCTTCTAACTTCTATGGTCCACTAAATTCCATTGCTTCTGTATTAGTACAATACCCTGAAACTAGAATAGTAGTTAATGGTTATACTGATAATACTGGAGCTGCTAGCTATAACTTAGATCTATCACAAAGAAGGGCTAATAGCGTTAGAGATTATTTTATCTCTCAAGGTGTAGAATCATACAGAGTAACTTCTGTTGGACATGGAATAAACAATCCAAGAGCAACTAATAGTACTGCTGCTGGAAGAGCAGAAAATAGAAGAGTAGAGATTCAAATCCTACCATTAAATTAATACAAGTGTAATTTTTTATTGACATTTTAATCTTTTTCCTTTATACTTAAACATATTATTTTTAGAGAGGGAGAAAGATGAAATTAAGGCAAAGACATATTATAATTATAATTTAATATATTTTTAATTATGGCTAGGTCTTATTTTGTAAAGATTAGAGTACCACTCTATGAGCATATTTTGTTTATTTAGCCAATAGTTTATCTATTGGCTTTTCTTTTGTAAAATTTACCAGCTATTATAGCTGGTTTTTTTATTTATAATTTTATACTAAGGGGAGGTTTTATATGGAAAATTTTGGTTTTTTATCTATATTGCCTATAATTATAGCTGTAGCTATGGCAATTAAGACTAAAAATGTTATTTTATCACTATTTACAAGTGTATTTGCTGGAGTTATGATTTTACTCAACTACAATCCTCTAGCAACTACAAAAGCACTGATGACTGATTATTTTTTGAAGCAATTAACTGATAGTTACAATGCTGGAGTTATTGTCCTTATGCTATTTATTGGTGGATTTATAGAACTTATGATGCGTTCTGGTGGAGCTTATGCTTTTGCTCAAAGTGTTGGAAAACTTATAAATTCTAAAACTAAAGCACAACTAGCTGCTTATTTAGCTGGAATTATAATATTTTTCTCTGACCTTGGAACACCATTAATTGTAGGACCTATATTTGCTCCATTTTTTAAAAAATTAAAAGTATCAAAAGAAAAATTAGCTTTTATTTTAGATTCTACATCTTCACCAATAGCAGTTCTTGTACCTTTTATTGGTTGGGGGGTATTCATAATTGGACTTTTACAAAAAGAATTTGAAACTCTTGGTTTAACCATATCTGATTATGGAGCTTTTGTAAAAGCAATCCCATTTAATATATATCCAATTCTTGCTCTAGTGATTATTCCAGCATTAGCTCTTATGAAATTAGATTTTGGTCCTATGAAAGTAGCAGAGGAAAATATAGCTAATGATATTGAGCTTGAAATTAAAGAGAAAAAAGAGTATATTGTAGAAAATGCTAAGCCTATATATGTTTGGCTACCTATACTTATTCTAATTACTACTTTATTTGTTATGCTTGGATATGATTTTATGTTCAGAAGATTTTCTGGAAGTGAATTTAGAGCAGCTTTAAGTAGTGGTTATCTATATGCAGCTGTAGTTTTAGCTATAATGATGTTAATAAACAAAAGTAAATCCTTTGAAGAAATTTTTTCTATCTATTTAAATGGAGTTACTAAAATGACTCAAATAGCAATAATACTTATTCTAGCTTGGTCTTTAGGAACAGTTAATAAGCATCTTGGTTCTGCTGATTATATAGTTCATTTTATGAAAAGTATAAATCTATCTGGTGGACTTATTCCTGCAATAGCCTTTATATTAGGATGTATAATCTCATTTGCTACTGGTAGCTCTTGGGGAACATACAGCATAATGATACCTATTGTAATCCCTATGGCTATGACACTTAATGCCCCTCTATATGTTACTATTGGAGCTATATTATCAGGTGGATTATTTGGAGACCACTGCTCTCCTATATCTGATACAACTATCCTTGCTTCTGCTGGTTCTGGTTGTAGTCATATAGAGCATGTTAGAACTCAGATTTTCTATGCCATTTTAAATGGTATATTAGCATTTATTGGATTTTTAGTCGGTGGTTTTTTCCAAAGTTATATTATTTTAATAGTATGTATAATAATTCAAATATCTATTTTAGTTTCTATAAAAATTAAACAAAAAATTTAGGAGGCAATTATGCAATTTTTTTCTGGAAGATTTAAAGAGAAAGCAAGTCATTTAATTTTAGATTTTCATTCATCTATCAATTTTGATAAAAGATTATATAAGTATGATATTATGGGAAGTATTGCCCATGTAAGAGGATTAGGAAAACAAGGAATAATACCTCTAGAAGATTCAAAACTTATTGAAAAAACTTTAAAAGAGATATTAAAAGATATAGAAGATGGAAAAATAGTATTTTCTATTGAGTATGAAGATATTCATATGAACATTGAAAAAATACTTATTGATAGAATTGGAGATATAGGAAAAAAACTACACACTGGAAGAAGTAGAAACGACCAAGTTGCTGTAGATATGAAATTATTTACTAAAGATGAAGTTGTAAAAGTACAGGCTCTACTTTTAGATTTATTAGAAGTTATAAACTCTATGGCTAAGGAAAATTTATCTACATATATGCCAGGATTTACTCATTTACAAAAAGCTCAACCTGTATCTTTTGCTCACTATATCCTAGCTTATGCTGAGATGTTTAGAAGAGATTATATAAGACTTTCTAATGCTATAAGTTTAGCTGATACATCTCCACTTGGATCTGCCGCCCTAGCTGGTACTACTTATCCTCTAGATAGAGAGTTTACAGCTTCAGAACTAGGATTTACAGCTCCTACTTGGAATAGTATGGACAGTGTAAGTGATAGAGATTATCTAATAGAAATTATGAATGCTTTTTCACTTATTATGGTTCATCTTTCACGTTTTTGTGAAGAGATAATTATCTTTAGTTCCAATGATTATGGATATATTGAACTAAGTGATTCCTTCTCTACAGGAAGTAGTATTATGCCTCAGAAAAAAAATCCAGATGCTGCTGAATTAATTAGAGGAAAAAGTGGAAGAGTATTTGGAGACTTAATGGCTCTACTTACAACAATGAAAGGAATACCTCTAGCTTATAACAAGGATATGCAAGAGGATAAAGAAAATTTCTTTGATGCCCTAGATACTGTAAAAGCTTGTTTAAATGTATTTATAGGAATGTTCCATACTCTCACAGTTAAAAAAGAAAATATACTTTTAGCTGCCTCTCAAGGATTTATAAATGCCACTGATGTAGCTGATTTCTTGACAGAAAAGGGAATGAGCTTTAGAGATGCCTATAAAATAGTAGGAAGTATGGTAGCTTACTGTATTGATAATAATACTACATTTGAAAATTTAACTCTTGAAAATTATAAAAATTTCTCTGAACTTTTTGACAATGATATCTATGAAGCTATCTCTATTAAAAACTGTGTAGAAAAAAGAACCACACTAGGTGGTCCTGGTAAAGAAAGCGTTTTAGCTCATATTGAATTTTTAGATAAATTTATTCTTGACTCTGAAAAACATGTAAATGAGTTTAAATTAAATAATATTTTAGATTAATACTTAAAATTCTTTATAAATTTTTCTCCATCAGCAAATCCTTGATGATAGACAGCCAATAATCTCTCTCTGCTCTTCTCAAATCTATCTATTTTTAGAGGAGCAGAGGGAGCTATAACCATAGCTTTTCCCTCTTTTTCTAATCTTCTTATCTCCTCTTGATTCTCTTTGTATACTTTATGATGTCTCTTTAATAGTTCCACCATTGCTGGATATTTTCTCATCTTCCAAGCTACTAAAGGAAAACATTTTAGTGGTGGCTTTATAAAATTTCTATCTCTAGTTAAAACTACTATAAGTGTATCACAACCATCTTTTAAGGCTTGTGATACAGGTATAGGAGCTGATGTTCCCCCATCGAAATATATTTTTCCTCTATAAGTTACAGGATTAGCTACTAAAGGAATAGAAGATGAAGCTCTCAATATGGTTGCTCCATCATGTATGGAGTCCTTCCCATAAAACTCTGCTTTTCCAGTTTCTGCATTGGTAACTCCCACTTTAAAATCACATGGATTAGCAAAGAAGCTATCATAATCAAAAGGATCTAGCCTTTCTGGAATCTCTTCATATAAAAAATCCATTCCAAAGAGGGAACCTGTTTTTAAGTAGTTACTCCAACTAAGATATCTCTTATCTCCTATATAATCTATATTAGTTCTAAGTGCTCTTCCGTCTTGCTTAGATATATATGAAGCTGCATTAGAAGCTCCAGCAGAAACTCCTATTACATAATCTGGCATAAAGTTATATTTTCTAAAAGCATCTAGTACTCCTACTGTATAGACACCTCTCATTCCTCCGCCTTCCAGAACTAATCCTATTTTCATACTCTACCCCCTAAATGATTTATTTTTATAATATTTTATACTATTTTTTATGAGAATTCTATGATTTTTTATATTGTGAACCTCTCCCACTTAAAATTACTTTGTAATTTTTGAAGTGGGAGCTTCTTCTTGGGAAGTAGTTGCTTTTGTTAGCCAACTATATTTACCAAGCTAACCCCGTAGTTCCTACGGTTCTTTTTATTTTTAGACTGCTTGTTTTATTCTTAGACCTTCAGTCAATATATTTTTAGCTTCGCTTAATTTTCTATTTTCTTTTTTAGCAATTAGAAGTCTTTTAGAAAGTTTTCTCTGTTCTCTTTTTAGTTTATCTTCTAATTGTTTTCTAAATTTAAGATTTTCAATTTTTTCTCCAGTAGATAAAATAGCCATATCTTTAATACCTAAGTCAATTCCTACTGATGAATTAGTTTTTGGTAATTCTTGAATATCAGTTTCACATAACAAAGAGATAAAATACTTACCACTTCCATTACGCGAGATAGTAGCAGATTTTGTTATACTGAATATTTGTGACAAAATTGTTACAAAAATAAAAAAAGAATGACATAGATTAAGAAGAATAAAAGTAAATTCTTACTCTTTATTCTTTAAACAAAAGTCATTCTTGATTTATTTTAATTTATTCCAATTTCTTAAATTCTAATTCTAGTCTTCTATCTTAGATACAGCATCCTCTACAGCCATTATAAATCCCTCTGAGCTATATGTTGCTCCTGCTACTGCATCTAGTTTTGATATATCTTGAGTAGATTTTATTTGAGTAATTAATTGTCCTATTGCTGGGTCAGCTATTGCTGCTGTATCATCATGTGTATATTTTATATCAGAGATTCTAACTTCACCTTTAGAATTTTTCTTAGCAAGTATTGTTACAGTAATCTCATCATTAAATCCATCTCCTACACCAGTATACTCTTTAGGTGCATTAGCTTTCTCTACAAATATACAAGCTAGTCCAACTACAATAAAAGCTATTACACAGATTTTTCTAATTTTCTCAACATTCATTTCTCTTTCCTCCTATACTATAATAAAGATTTATTCTTCATTATTATATCATAATATATAGAGAAAATAAATATTTTTGTACTCTTATTTATTATTAAGTTCTTGATCTAGATAGTACTCTATCTTTTTAATATCAAGATATGTATCTATGTCCACTGAGTATTTTTCATTCATCACATAGGCAAGTCTACCATCATTAAGACTTGTATCTAAACCAAAATCCTCATTTAACTCTTGAATATATATAGCTCCATTTACTCTATAGAACTTTGGAAAATCCTGTCTTCTCATTGTACTATTTAATGAAAGAAGATTTTTTACAGTTCCATCTTCATTAATAGTTCTCATAAGTACTGGGTTCTCATCAACTTCTGTAACACTTACAAGGCTTTTCTCATCACTTTCAAAAAGCTTTTCTATTGCCTCATCTATATGCCAACCTTTTCTAAGAGGTACAGTATTTTGAAGTAATACTAGATAATCATACTCCTCTCCATGCTCCTTTAGCCAATTTATAGCGTGCACCACTGCATCTATTGTCTTAGATGTGTCTTGAGCTAACTCTGCAGGCCTCATAAAAGGAACATCTCCACCAAATTTTTCTGCCACAGCTTTTATTTCCAAATCATCAGTAGAAATAACTGTCCTATCTAAATATTTTGATGAGTTAGCACACTCTATTGAATATTGTATAAGTGGTTTCCCATATATCTCTATTATATTTTTTGAAGGTATCCCCTTGCTTCCACCTCTAGCTGGTATTATTCCCAATATTTTTTTCCCTTTATACATTTTGCTTCTCCTTTCTACTTCTATATTTTTTAATAATCTCCTTCAAAAGATAAAAAGTATTAAATGATTTTAATTGAATCCAAGCTTGCTCCCTGTACTCTGCTATAAAGAAATCTATTAAAAATAGAGCTGTAAACTGAGTAATAAGTGTGGCAATAGCAGCTCCATCTATTCCATATCTAGGTATAAGGAGAGCATTTAAAATTATATTTAGTATAAGACTTATAAGTGTCTTATAAAAACTTTTCTTAGTTATATTTTTAAGTGTCATATGTCCAGTCTGCAATGAACCATTAGCCTTTATAAATATTGATACTGCTAAAATAGTATAAACTCCTATTGCTGGACTATATTCCTGTGCATATACATATCCAAAGGTATATTTTACTACAACTATTGATACTAAGGTTATTATAAAATAAAATTGTGTCACTAGAGTATTAGAAAAAAGATAAAATTGGTAATACTCCTTATAATCCTTTCTATACAGCTCCATCATCTTAGGAAAAAGTGAATTTTGTACAGGACCTAAAAGTATAGCTAAGATAGTAGATAGCTGCACTCCTATTGTATATATCCCTACATCTGCTACTCCCATATAGTATTTTATCATAAGTCTATCCACTTGAGTATAGACTAAAAATGATATATAGGTTACCCACAAAAATTTCCCTTCATCTATTATCTGATAGAGTAGATTTTTATCTATCCTTCTCTCTATATTTGAAAGTTTTGATAAGTAGGTTCTTCTATATTGAAATTTCAATATTCCCATTCTTATAAGGCTACCTATGCACCTTATGGCAGGAACAGCTATTATCCCCACTCCAAATAGCATTCCAATATATTGAAGTGTATAGGATATTATCTTTACTATATTATTGGAGATAACTATTCTTCTAGATTCTAGTTTAAACTCAAAAAAGTTTTCTATCCCATAGGTTGCTGTAGTAAGTATATTATCTAAACAGATAAGCAGTAGCATATAGAAAAGAAGATTATCCATACCAACTGTAAATTTTAAAATTACAGGTATAAATATTATTATCCCTGCCATACTGTTACGAAAAAAATTCACATTGAAGATAACATTATTGAAGTTATCCTCTGTATAGTGCTTTTTTATTACCCTACTATTGAGCAACTCAAATAGTATTGCTGAAAATACTACTAGAGATACAGCATAATTATATTTTCCATAGAGTTCTGCCCCATAGTAGTTGGCAATTTTTATTCCTACTAAAAATTGTAACAACAGTATAAATACTTGGTCAAACATAAGCCAAGCTATATTTTTAGTTATTTTTCCTCCACTACTCATTATTTTCTCCTATTTTTAAAGCTCTACATTTCTTATCATTATACTATCACAACTTCCAAATCTTTCAAAGAGTTTATCATCTACCTCTGTTCCATAAAAATCTATTGCTACATCTTTTCCAAAACCAAATACAGCTGTGGAGAAAAGAGTAACCACTCTTTCTAGTTTTATTCCCATAACACTTAAAAGTTCCACTGGATACTTCTCTTTCATCACATAATACTCTTTAAAATATTTAGAATAATCTGTTTTTTCTCTTGGATGAGGTTTTATTATAATAGACTTATTTGAATAGTTAGCTAATACTTTACTATATAGTTCTATCTTTCTCTCCTCTGAAATTATTCCATCCTCTGACATAGGTTGGGTAAAGAGCATAACTGTTTCTCCATCTACCTTTTGAAATATCTCCTCATTAAAACTAAAAACATCTTTTATCAATCTCTTTTCATTTTCACTTTTTTTATTCCATAGCTCTTGAAGATCTATTACCTCAGCTTTATTTTCAAGCCCTTGAGGTATTTTTTCACAAAGTGAAGATGTGAGATAGATTTTTTTACATCTATCTCCATAGCCCATCAAAACTTTTCTCTCTCCTATTCCATAGAGTTTGGCTATAATATCCTGTATCTTCTCTTTCATACCACTAGGAGCTGCCTTATATGGCATATAGTTTAAAGTCCCTTCCTCTATAACATTTATTTTCTCTTTATAGAATACTCTTCTTCCAAGCTCAAGATTATCCATACCATATAGCTCACTCTCTCCCTTCTCTATCCTATTAAGAAGTGGAGCTAATTCATGCCTTATATCTCCTATATAGCTAGCCATTTTAAATCTATTAAATTTGGGATTTTTAGCATACATTCTAGATTTTTCTAAAACTATCTTTTGTCCTACAAGTTTTTCTAAGATTTTCTCTTTTCCTTCATAAGTTATATAGGTAATATTATCTTTTTCTAAATCTGCTAAAAGTAAAAATATAAGCAAAACTCTGTCCATATCATAAAGAAATACTCTTTCCATAGCTACCTCCTAGTTATCAAAAAAAGGAATAGTTTTTAACTATTCCCCATATTATTATTTTGAATACTTATTTTTATAGTTTCTTATAAACTCCGCCATAAATGCTAAAAATACTCCTAACATTATTCCTAACACAGCTCCCACACCTACAAATAATATTAATGGCTTTCCTTCTGTGTCTGTAGTAACTGGAGATACTATTTTTATCATATCTGAATAAGTAGAGTCAATATACTCTCTACTTAAAATATTCATATCCTCTATTATTTTATTTGCTTTTTCTACAACAACTCTTAATTTATCATCTAAATTTTTAATCTCTTCAGCACTAGGTGCCTTAATATCTACTTTACTATTTTCTAATAGTTGTATTTTTACTTTATTGTCTTCTATATTATTATTTAATGCTACATAATCTTCTACCAACTTTGAATAGTAATCATTTTTATCCTCAATATCTACTCCTTCATTTGCTATATTAGGTATTACTATTTGTTTCTGAGTAGGTTTAAAATTGTGTAACATTTCATTTAAAACCTCTACTTTACCATTTAAAGCTTGATTTTCAAGTATTAGATCTTGAATTTCAGAATCTACTCTAAGTAATTTATTACTGCTATCTTTTGAAAGTCCATTTATTGAATAATACGAATAGTAATCTTTTAATTCTACATTTTTTAAATTTCTTGTTCTTTCACTTATCATTCCAAAAGAGTATCCCAATTTAGTAGAGATATAATTTTTATTTTCATAAGAAGCTATAGCCATTTCCATCATTTTTAATCTTTCATCCAATAAGATATAGCTGTCACTATAGTCATAATTATATATTTCATCTCCTATTGTTTGAATTATATAATTGGGTTTATGCTTAGTAATATAACTACTTATTGAATCATTTATTAACTTATTTAATATCTCTTTATCTTTTTCTTTAATCTTAATTCTGTAGTTACTAGCAGTAAAAGATAGAGTTTCTCCTCTTTTTAATGCATTATCTATAAGGGTTTGTGTAGAATCTGGTATTATTCCTTCTACCTCTATAGAGTTTCTAAAATCATCTAATTTTTTTCCGCCTAATTTCTCTTGGTACATATTATAAGTATCATTAATTACATCTAGAGGTATAATATCAGTTCTTAAAAATATTGAGCCATCTGGATTTTTTCCTTTTTGTAACTCTGGATAATTAAAACCTATAATAGCTGTATTAAAACTATTTAATCTATTATAGATATATCCACCTAAAGTAGATAATAACATAACTACTATAGTTACTATAACTATCTTTACCTTATGCTTTAATATTGTATGAAAAAGCTCCATTAAATCTATCTCATCCTCTTCTTCATAAATTTCTTTCATCTAACTCTCTCACTTTTCTTTTCCTCCATAATTTTTTACACATGAGATATTATACAGTATTTATTTAATTTAGGCAATTTTTTTATTACTCAAATATTTTAAAGCTATCAATATAACAACAGCACAAATTCCCAAATAAATAAATGTCATTGGATTTTGTAATCCCCCTACTATTATTATCAAAGACCCTAAAATAGCTATTATAGGGATTATTAATCCTTTCATAGCTCCATCTACTTCTCCTTTTCTATATAGCTTAATTACACAGAAATAAAGAATAATATATAGAATATAACTAGCTACTATAGGAATCTCTGAAATATCAGAGTTTGGTATTAGATTATACTTTTGAGCTATGTAGTTAATAACTATAAATACTGCCGTAATTACAAAAGCTATCTTAGCTGAAAACTTAGGTACATGATGTCCTTCCTCTAAATAGCTAATCTTTTCTGCCATTGGAAACATTCCTCTAATAGCTAGTGAGTAAGGCATTCTTAAAAATCCTAATGTAAATCCATTAAGAGTTCCCAACACTGAAAATATTATGAAGATTAAAAATATCTTTGCTCCTGCTGTTCCAAATAACATAGTTACAGCTTCATTTACATGGGCATCCCCTAGTTCCATTATTCTTTCTGGACCAACTAAGATACTTATTCCCACAAAATATAGTACATATGCTACCAATACAAATATAGGTCCTATTATAAGAGCTATTGGTAGATTTTTTTTAGAGTTTTTTATCTCATGTGATATAGAGGTAGAAACTACCCAACCATCATATGAAAAAGCTATTGGAGCTAGAGCTCCCAACCAAGCTAGTGCCCCCCCAGCTGCTAGTATCTCTGCATTAGTTATAATCTTAGGATATCCATACTTAAATCCAGCTATAGCCAATACTCCTATTAAAATAACTTTAGATATAGTAGTAAAGTTTTGGAAAAATCCTCCTAGTAATGCTGAGAAATAGTTGATAGTATAGCATCCTAAAAATGCTATTGCTCCTATTATTGCCATTCTCTCTGGAGTAGCTTCCCACCCCATAAGCATACACATATATACCCCAACTATCCAAGATACCACAGCTAATAGTGATGGATAGTAGATAAATACCTGAAACCATCCAAAAGCTCCAGCTATTTTTCTTCCTACATACTCATCTGCATAGGTAATAACTCCACCAGGCTTGGTAGTTTTTGTTGCTAAAACAGCTATAGCAAGACTTCCGAATATTATTCCAATAGCGGCTATTACAAATACTGCCACTCCCTTTATTATACTTCCATTGGTATATACTAATATGTTATCACTTTTAAAAAATATACCTGAACCTATTACTATTCCCACTATCATAGCAATAGCAGTAAATAATCCATACTCTTCTTTCTCTTTTGCCATTCTCTTTTCTCCTAATTAAATTTATAATATTTTACTATTATACTATAATTTTTATAAGTTGAAAAGAAATTTTCTAAAAATTTATAAACTTAATATCAAAATTTTAATATAAAATAAAAAAGCCCTTAGCTAAAAGCTAAAGGCTCTTTATATTTCTTATTTATAAGAATATGGTGTAGTTGTAGTTACGTTATTTACTGTGTTTGATCCGATTGAAGACATTCCAGAAGATACTGAACCTACTGAGTTTGAAGATGAAGTTCCAGCTGGAGATGATGATCCCATTCCGAATGCTCCCATGAAAGATTCTCCAACGCTAACTGGTGCTGCTCCTCCTACTGAAGTAGTTGTAGTAGCTTCAGCTGAAGTTGTAGTTCCAGTAGCTGAATCAGAAGATGTATTCTCATCAGCTGCAAATACTGCTACTGATAATGCCATTAAAGCAAGTACTAATAATTTTTTCATTCTTATTCCTCCTTTTAATTTTCTCTAAAACTAGAATGCATATGATGCAGATAGAGAACCTACGAAAGATACTTTGTCATTTCCTGTATCAACAGTTTGTTTGTTTACGTTGTAAGCTCCCATTGTGATAGTTATTGGTAATTTTGGTGATGGAACAATTCCTACTCCTAAAGTAGTTACTCCACTTGTATAGTCAGCGATTAAGCTTAATTGTGGCATTACATATGCTGCAACTGACACGAATGGATATACGTGATCTTTCTTATCTCCATCTTCGTTTACTTTTGCAAAGTCATTATTTCCTAATCCTGCTGTTACAACAACTGGTGCTACATCATTTGGTAATAATTTAGTTACTGATGTATAGTAGCTTTCATCCATCTCATCTTTACCATTGTCATGCCATAAGTCTATAGTATTTACCCCAACTGCTACTCCTAATCCATATTGTGAGAAGTTGTGTCCTAAAGATAGATTAAGAGATCCTCTGTTGAATGCTCCTCCATCATCAGGATTGATACTTCCTAGTGATAATGATACAGCTCCTCCTACTGTTTCATAAGGATTTCCGTATCCAAATCCTACTGCCATTGATCCGTCAGTATCGTTTCCTTTCTTACCATTAGTATGAAGTCCTCCAATACCTGCAAATACTACTCCTTTACCTGGAACTAATCCTGCTGGAGCACTCATAGTAAATCCTGGAACAGCTGCTAGCTCTTGATAATTTTGAGCTATGTAGAAATATTTTCCTGTTCCTACTTCGTTAGATGATACTGCAGCTGATGAAGTAACAGCTGCTTCTGGTCCTACTGCTAAAGCGGCAGATGAAACTAGTAAACTTCCTAGTAATAATTTTTTCATCATTTTCTTCCCTCCTAATTGTAATAAATATATCTAAATATCTCTTAGTGCATCTGTAATAGCTATATTACCAGCTTTTCTTGCTGGATACACTCCCATTCCTATACCAAATGCCAAAGAGACTACTAGAGCAAATAAAATTTGTAACACATTAAATTGTGGTGGTATCATTATAAGTTTTCCACTTAAGATAGCACCTATTACACCTATTATAACACCTGAAAGTGATCCTATTATAGAGATAATAACTCCCTCTGCTAAAAATATCTTTACGATATTTTCTCTAGACATACCCATAGCTCTTAGTATACCTATATGTCCAGTTCTAGCTCTCACTCCCCCTGCTATTAGGTTCATTATACCAAATCCTCCAATACATAGAGATATAAAAGATAGAATACCCAATGTATTTTTTACCATTCTTTGAATTTTAACAATTCTTTTATATACTTCAGGTGTTTCAAGTAATCTCACCTGTCCATAACTTCTTCTATCCTCATTAAATCTCTTTAATAGTAAAGGGATTAGGTCCTCAGCATCTTCGTTTTTATCAAAAGATACAATGAGCTCATTATACCTATATTTTCCAAATAGCCTCTCAAAATATCCTTGAGAAACTATTATTCTATTTCCCTGTTTCATCAGTTCAAAAGGGTTTTTCTCTTCATAGATTCCTGCTACAGTAAAACTTCTTACTCCATTTTCTGTAACTAGGTCTACCCTATCTCCTGGCTGCTTATCTGGAAACTGATTCTTATCTAGTATGACTTCTCTATCTCCTAGATTTCTAAGTCCCAATGCCATAAGTGCCTTTTGAGAATACCCAATAAATATATTGTTTCCACTGTTTTCTCTAGCTCCAGGAAAGAGTGTGTACTCTACAAAGGGATAGTTCTCTATTATCTGCATATCCCTAGCACTCATCTCCTGCCCACCTATCATTATTCTATTGCTCCCTATAGCTGAAAGATTAGTAGATATTATCTCCTCTCCCCCTGCTCCTAGTGAGAATGACATAATAAGTGCAGTTATTCCTCCTACTACTCCTAAAAAAGGAAATATAGCTCTTTTACTATTCCCCAAAAGCATCTTACATGCAAACCAGAATATCATCTTCATCTTACTCAACAACCCTTATTTTTTCACCGTTTCTAACTTTAAATGGATTTACTATTACCTGTGTTCCAACTGGTAAATCTAGTATCTCATAGCTATTTACTGTTCTAGCTCCTACATTTACCTTTTGTTTTCTAGTTCTTCCACCATCATTGATATATACGAAGTACTCTCCATCTTCCTCTATTACTGAGAAACTATTTACAACTGGTACAGCTGTTTTAGCTTGTCCACTGATCTCTACATCAGCTATAAATCCAGGTCTTAAATCATTTTCCTCATCTATTGATACCTCTACCTGAATTACTTTTTCCTTAGTTTTAGAGTATTTACTATCTACAGCAGCAGTAGAAACTTTCTCTACCTTACCTTTATATTGCTTATCTCCATCACTATCTCTAGATACTATTATAGCTGGTTGACCCTTTGCTATAGCAGAAGATTGGTATAGAGGTACCTCTACATTTACTCTATTTCCACCAGTTGTAGATACAGCTAGTAATCTCTCTCCAGGTTGTGTTACACTTCCTTCCTGTACATCTATTCCTACTACTACTCCATCTACTCCAGCAGTAAGCGGCTCTTTTAATTGTTTCTCTCTAATCTTTAATGTCTCATTTTCCAATTCTAACTTTTCAAGACTAGATCTCAATTTTGCCTCTTCTATATTTAACTCTCTTTTTAAACTCTCATAACTTACTACCATAAGTTGATGTTTTTGTCTATTTAACTCTAAGTTAGTTTTTAAATCCTCTAACTCTACCTGTTTTCTTCCCGATTCAGTATTTATTCTACTTGCTTCAGTTGCTGATACTCCATCTTTAGATAGTAGTTGCATATATGCTTCTGCTCTTTTTTGAAGAGTTCTAGCTTCCTCTGTCACTACTGGTAATCTTCTCATATCAGCTTTTATCTTCTCTTCTAGATTTTTTATCTCCAACTCTCTGTTATCTAATTCCAATTTCATAGAACCAGAATCTAAGTCAGCTATCTGTAACTTCACATTTTGTATATCTAGTTCATTTACTCTAAGAGCCTTATCATTTTCCATTATACTTTTGTTACTAAATAGTATAAGCTCTGTATCTTTTGTAATCTCCTCTCCATCTTTTACTAAGATTCTCTCTATTACTGCTGGAGCTGAGATATATACAGGTTTTATCTCTCCAGGTACTACCATTCCTGTATATAGGTTCATATCTGAAAGATCTCCTACCTCTATTCTAGCTACCTTTACCTCAGTAGTTCCTAAAATATTCATCTTATAGGCTCCATAACCTACTAATGCAGTAACTATAGCTCCTATAGCTATTTTCTTCTTCATTCCACTCTCCATTATTTATTCTCCCTATCTATATAGATTTTCATACTCTATTACTGCTAATACAAGCTTTCTTTGTAACTCATAGTAATCCTCTTGAGCCTCTCTAAAACTATTTACAGAGTTCAAGTAGTCGAAAGTTGTAAGTAATTCATTCTCATATCTCATACTATCTATATCCATATTCTCTTGAAGTAAGTTAGCTCTTTTCTCCATAGCTAGAGATTTTCCATATAGAGCCTTTATCTCTCCTAACTTATTTTTCATATCAAGAGATATTCCCTTTAAGTTATCCTCATACTCTATCTTAGCTTTCTCATATAGATACTCTTGAGATCTTACATTGTCTAAGTCAGCTCCCCAAGAAAGTACCCATCTAAATCCTACTTCAAATATATCTCTTTTATCAGCATCATATTTTCTTAAAGTTCCATTATCATTATATCTATATCTATATGTATATTTTGTATAAATAGTGGGATATAGTGCTGATTTTGCTATCTTTACATCATAGTTAGCACTATCTAATTTTAGAGCTTCCTTAGAACCTAGTAGAGTATTCTCCACAGGTATCTTATTTTCCTCGGTAATATGAGCCTTTGCCTCTAAAAATTGTAATGGATTAAAATCCTTTAATTCCAATGGACTATTTACTGGATAGTTTAATAATCTTGCTAACTCTCCTAGGCTAGCTTCCTCTTTCTGCTTATTCTCTAAGTTAATACCTCTATTATTCTCTATATCAGCTTCTATCTTTAATAGCTCTGACTTTGGTACTAATTTACCATTATTATATAGATCAGATATTCTTTCTCTTTGTTTTTCTAAAACCTCTATTGCCTTATCAGTTATCTCTATCTGTTTTTTGTAGTTCAATGCTTCAAAGAATTTTGCCACTGCTGCCTCTTGAGCTGCTATCCCTACTAAGTCACTATCTTTTTGAGCTATCTCATATTGAGTTTTTGCTTTTTTATAGTTATTTAATGTTCTTCCACCTTCAAATATGGGTAAATACATTTCTAACTCTTTAAGTCCAACTCCATATTTTTCTACTACTTCCCATTCATCTTCATTTGATAGATTTACTGGTGGAGTAACTAAGTTTTTCCAAGCTTTTTCTTTTAGTTCTCTTTTGCTCTCCTCATTCATCTTTTGGGCTCTAATCTGTGGGTTTGTATCCTTTACTCTGTTTAGTACATCATCTAGAGTAAAGAAATCACTTGAAAAACTTGTTGAACAAATTGCTAAAAATGCGGCCAATCCCATTAACTTTCTTCTCTTCATCGCCATCTCCCTCATACTTTATCTCTGTAACTATCTCTTTATCCTCTATCACTTTTCTTGGATTCTCTTCCGTAAGCACTTGAAAAAGCTCCCTACCTAAAGAACTCTCCAACTTTTTCAAATACTCATCTATATTGTAGTCTCTTCTTCCCATACGGTGACTATCTGTAGCTATTATTGATATATACCCATTCTCCAATAGATATTTAGCCTTAGGTATAGGGTTAACTGCCATTCTAATATTCATCTGTAGGACCACTCCCATATCTACTAATTCTCTAAATTCCTGTACCTTGATATGAGGATATCTCTCTACATGGGCAAAAATTGGAATATATCCTTTAGCTATAACGTTTTTAAAAAAACTTTTACAGGCTCCATATATAAGTTCATCCTTTAATTCCACCAGTATATATCTACTTCCAGCCATCTTATTTATTCTATTTTCATGAGCTGAAAACTCTGGATCTAAGGCAAACTCATTACCTTTATGAATATTTAAAGGAATTTTTTCCTCTAGGATTCTATTTTTTAAAATCTCAAAGTTTTTATCATAGTTAAGATTTTCAAATCTACCTATCAGATAGTGTGAAGAACAGACAATATCTGTATATCCTACAGATACTGCCTGTCTTATCATATCTATGCTCTCTTCTATCTCTATTGGTCCATCATCTATTCCAAAAAGTATGTGTGAATGAATATCAACCATTATTTTTTCCCTTTCAAGTCTCCTGAAAATTGTCTTTTATACTGCTCTTTTATATCATGTATAAATTTACCAAACTTACTCTTAGGTTTCTTTACAGTGTGTTTTTTTCTATTTCCATTACTGTCACTGTAGTACTCTTGGTAGTATGAATAGTAGTTATTGTAATATCCATAGTTTCCATAAGATAATCCACCTTTATCTACCTTAGTTACAACAAATCCATAGATATTTGCCCCTGCATTAGATAGCATCTCTTTTGTAAACTCAAGCTCTCTTTTTGCTACTTGGTCATAAGCTACTACTACTACTACACCATCTACATATTTAGATAGGATAGCAGCATCTGAAGCTACTGCTAGAGGTGGCATATCTAGAATGATAGTATTATACTCATTTTCTAAGCTAGAGATTACCTCTTTCATCTTATCTCCAATAAATAACTCTGTTACATTGTATCTCATATGCTTAGTAGGTAATAAGTCAAAGTTAGGGATTAGGTCTTTTATAATTACATCTTTAGGATTTACATTTTCAGTAAGTACTGATTCTAATCCTCTCTCTACTTTTATTCCAAAGCTCTCATGTGCTCTAGGTCTTCTGATATCACAGTCTATTAGAAGTACTTTTTTCCCAGCTATAGCAAGACTGGCACCATAGTTTCCAGCTAGAGTAGATTTTCCCTCTCCTGGAATAGAGCTTGTTACCATTATCTTTCTACCTATCTCTTTATCATTTTGGAAAGCAAGGTTAGTTCTCACTGTTCTAAAGGCTTCTGTAGCCTCCATATTGTCCTCTTGTATAAAAAATATCTTTCTCTTACTCATTACTATCCTCATCCTTTTCAGCTATAACATTCTCTAAGTCTGGTATCATTCCTATCATAGAAACTCCTAAGATAGCTTGTATCTCAGATGGTTTTCTAAGTTTTTTATGTAGGAACTCCATTACGAAAGCCATTCCTGTTCCAGCTGCTAATCCTAAAACAACTGATGCAAGAAGTATAAGGGCTCTCTTTTTAGGAAGAGGTTGTACAGGTACTTGAGCTTTCTCTACTATATTTACGTTTCTTACTCTCATTACTTGTACTACTTTATCCATAAACTCATTAGCTATCTCATTTGTTACCATAGCTGCAAGTTGTGGATCACTATTTTTATATGTTAAAGATATTAACTCTGTACTATCTACTGGAGTTATAGTTACTAATTTAGCTAATTGCTCTGTTGTTTCTTTTAAGTCATATTTGTTTATTACTTTATTTAAGATAGATTTATTTTTAGCTATCTCTGAATAAGTTATTACTAGTCTTTGGCTAAGAGAGATATCACTACTATCTAATGATACACTACTCATATTGTTAGATACTATTAGTGTAGTCTCTGCTTGATATACAGTTGGTCTTGTAATTGCAAATATTACCCCTAATATTACCACTGGTATAGCTGTAAGAACTATCAGCTTCCATCTTCTTATTAATGTAAAGATAAGGTCAGCTAGATCTATCTCATCTTCATCGTTTTCAAATTCTTCATCATAATCTTCATACTTTTTCTTTCTAGACATTTGTAGATACAATCCTCCCAATTCTAATTTTTCATTCTACATTATACTATAAAATTATTAAAATGCAAAGAATTTATTTTGAATATGTTAAGTTTTTATTGTTTTTTTTAAAATAAATATTTACAATTATTTTTAAACTCTTTAAAACTTATATAATTATATATTATTCTTTTTATATTATTACTCTTGTATTATTCTTCTTGTACTATTATACTTCTACTTTTTACGAATAGGTTTGGGATTTTTTTATGTATACCCTCCCCACTCTTTTATAGATACCCTGGTAATTTTTTTATTCCCCTTCACATCCAAATAGATCCCTTAAAAGTTTTTTTCTTACATCTTCTAATTCCTCTGGAGTTTTTTCTCTTCTCTCTATTTTTTCTTTGAAGATTTCATCTAAAATTTTATCATCTACTATGTTACTCTTTTCCTTCTCCAACTTAGGAAAATAACTTATATCACTTTCTTCTGCTATATATATTCTTCTCTCTTCCACTCTCTTATCTTTCATTATACACTTTGTAGTTATATGTCCACACTTTGCCAAGTTACTTATCCATGCACTTACAGTACTTTTATGTACCCCATACAGAGTTGCAAAATACATATTACTAGCATAGCAATACCCCTTTTTACGTACCAGAGCTGTCAACTCTGAAAACATTATCTTCTCCATTGGTTTTAGCCTCTCATCATATCTCACCTTTGATGGTAAAATTCCATAGTATTCTGGTCTTTCCATTTTGCTACCTCCTCATTCTCTTTTTGTTATAATCTAACATATTTTTGTATGAGTTTCTACTGAGTAAAACTCACTTCTACTCACTACCACCCACATTAAAATTTTAGCATAAAACATTACCCTTTAGCTAGAGAACAGGTTCATATCTGTTCATAGCTGTTCAATCTTTTAATAAAATTTTAACAAAAAGAATTTTTTTATTCCAGTAGCATTGACATACGTTTGCTATAGTTTTACCAACTTTTTTGAAATATAATTAAAAAATAAGAATGACCTCTTTAAACAAAAGTCATTCTTGTTTTACTCTTGATAGATATAATCCAACTATAAAGACAAACATATTAGATTTCCATATCTCTCTCCATACATTTTCTGTAAGTCCACCTACTAAAAAGGCTACAAGCATACCCATTGTACCTACTACTAAATAGAAATTAAAATCTCTCTCCCTAGTTAAACAGTATCTTATCTGCTTGTATAAGATAAATAGGAACATTCCTATAAAAGGGATAGACAGTATTCCTTCCTCAGCTAAAGATGTGATATATAGGCTATGTATATTCCCAGCACCAGCTAACTCCATCATTTTTTTAGAAAAATAGTTAGGTTTCTGCTCTTTAAAATGATTTTTCATATACTCTAAAGAGTAATCTCCAGCATTGTCTCTTCCCACTCCAAATATTGGATTAGCTTTGTACATCTCTATTCCACTTTCCCATAGAAGTATTCTAGAGTTATCTTTATTTTTTATACTTTCAAATCTCTTAATATATTTATTATTCTCTAAAGCTTTACTATTGATACCCCCATAACCTAAAAGCAGAGTAAGAATAGTTATAGCTATAAAGATTTTTTTACTTTTAAAGAGAAAGAAAGAAATTACAAATAATCCAGCTCCAAAACCTAGCCATGCTCCTCTTCCCTGTGTCATCACCAAGGCTGCTACTGCTAAGATAAGGGTAAATGTAAATAATGAGGTAAATATATATTTTCTCTCTTTGATATAGTAGACAATAGCTACTAAAATTAACATACTCCCCATAGCTAATATATGTGCTTCATCTAATGTATTACTTGAAAAACTAAGAAACCTTACATTAAAATTCCATTTAAGTTTTTTGTAGTATAGAATACCATTGATAAAAGATATTATTATACTAAGGGAAAAAAGTGATAATACTATTTTTACAACTCTATCCTTATAAAGAAAATAAGGTATAAAAAAAAGTCCAATATATCTATATGATTTTTCTAAGGCTCTTTGAAAAGAGTGATATCCACCTACTGAGAAAAGGCTAAATATTGGTAGTAGAATAAGGATAACCAATATATATTTTTCCTCTGTTGTTAAATTTATTTTTCTCTTATCATAAAGATAGAGTAAAAAGGCTAGTACTAAAAATCCTAGCCCTATATTTACACCTGACTTGGATATAAAAAGAGAGAGGGTGTAGATATATACACCTAACTCTCCTATTTTGTTGTATATATTTTGGTTAATTTTAAACATAAGTTGCTCCTAGATATTCTTAAGATATTCTAATAGTTCCTCTCTTGTCTCCTCATTTCTTAGTCCAAACTCTATATTTGCTTTAAGTAATCCAAACTTATTACCTATATCATATCTCTTTCCATCAAAGTTGTAAGCTAATACCCTTTCTCCATCTTTCATCATAGCCACTATAGCATCTGTAAGCTGTATCTCTCCACCTTTTCCTGGTTCTGTTTTTTCTAAGTATTCAAATATCCTTGGAGTAAGTAGATATCTTCCAAGACAAGCAAATCTTGATGGTGCTTCCTCTATACTAGGTTTCTCTATAAAATCTGCCATCTCTACAGTTTTTCCATCTAATGATTTAGATGGTTTTACTATTCCATACTTAGATACATCAGATTTTTTTACCTCTTGACAACCTACTATACTAGATTGATATTTAGAGTAATTATCTATTAGTTGCTTTGCTACTGGTATATCATTATATACTATATCATCTCCTAATGCTATTACAAATGGCTCATCTCCTACAAAAGATTTAGCTTTTAATATAGCATGTCCTAATCCTTTTGGATGATTTTGTCTAACATAACAGATATTAGCCATAGATGATATGCTCTCTACTTTTCCTAATAGCTTATCTTTACCATCTTTTTTAAGAGTATCTTCTAATTCATAAGAGTAATCAAAATGGTCTTCAATACTATTTTTATTTCTACCAGTAATTATGATTATATCTTTTATTCCAGACTCTACAAGTTCTTCTATGATATATTGTAATGATGGCTTATCTACTATTACTAGCATCTCTTTAGGTTGTGCCTTAGTTGCTGGTAATACTCTAGTACCAAGTCCTGCTGCTGGTATGACTGCTTTTGTTACTTTCATAAAATATTATTCTCCTCTACTCTTATATTTTTCTTTTATCTTATTAACAACCTCACAAACTAAATCTTCTTTCAATAGAATTAATCCTATAAAATATACAATTCCTCCTACTGTTCCTGATATTATTACTTGAAATAATGGTTTTGTTATAACTTTAGTTATATAAAATACAACTAAGCCCATAAATATTGAAGAGATTAACATTTTTATCATATTAATATTTAAAAGTTTTATATTTTTAAAAATATCTTTACATAATAAAATTCTTATTATTATTGCTACTCCTTCTGTTATTAAAGTTGCTATTACAGCTCCAAGTGCTCCTATCTTTGGAATAAATATTATGTTAAATATTACATTTAAAATACTTCCCAACATAACTGAAATAAAATATTCTCTATCTCTTCTATGAGTACTTAAGGCTACTCCAGTAGATACTGCAAATCCCATAGTTAGAATATAAATTGAAAATACTTTAAATATATTTACTGCTGGTAAAAATTGGACTCCACCGAAAATTAAGACTAAAGATTTTGAAATTAGCCACATTCCTATAAAGCAAGGAATATAGAAAATAAACATTGTATTTATCCCTTTATTCCATATATTATAAAATTCTTTCTTCTTTTCTTGACTTAACAAATTATTTAATCTTGGAGATAAAACAGCTATTAAAGTACTTCCTATTATCAATGGTAATTTCCCAAACTTTAATGCTAAAGTATAATAACCTAATTCTATATCTCCTACTATATTTTTTATCATTAACGAATCTAAGTTATACGATAGACTTAAAGCAAGGGATGAAGAAAAAAGATAAAATAAAGGCTTTAAATGTCTCTTGTATTCTTTAAATCCTACTAATTTTAGTTTTGCATATTTTTTTAACTCTATGAAATTATAAAAATTTGAACCTGCAGTAGCTAATACTAAAATTCCAGCATATAAATAAATATCTTTTTGTTCTTTTACCAAAAGTAAAATTAAAATTCCTGAAACTATTTTTATTAATAAATTTCTCTTAGTTATATACTCTTGATTTTCAATTCCAATATAGAACCATTCTAAATTAATCAAATTTAATATTATTATGAAAAAATATATACATAATAAAATTTTATCCATTTTACTTTCTACATAAATTATAAATATAAAATAAAATATGCTTCCAAATAACGTAGTAATACATAAAATTGATAATAATTCATTTACTATATCATTTGCTTTCAAGAGATTATCTTTAGAACAAGCTATTTCTCTTTTTCCATAATCTAAGACCCCTAAATTTATAACTAAAAGAAAATATGAATTTATTACTTCCACATACTGTACTCTTCCAATTCCTTCAGCTCCTATTTTCCTAGCAACATATGGAAATATCAAGATAATAAATCCAAAGTTAGAAATCAATCTTATAAAATACATAAACAAATTATATTTTAAGCCATTGGTTTTATTCATTGATGATTTTCCCTTTTTCTAACTCCAAGTTCCAATAGCTTCCAAATATATAATCCCACTCTTCATTTGTAAATTTTCCAAATCCACTACTTTCACAAAATGTCAGTTCTCCTACATATATTTTCCCATCTACATTGTATAAATCTACTCTAACATATTCAAAGTCTTGAGATAACTCTTTTACAATTTCTAACATCTTTTCAAAATTTTTTGGCTTTTCATATACTTTTTTATCTATTATATTTCCAGTTGTAAAGTTAAGCTTCTCCCAAGTATACGGATTATACATATTGCTTAATTCGCTTGCCTTTGTTACTCTCTCTAAAATTATTTTTTTACTATTGAAACAATTAAATTTATAATCCTCTATATTATCTTTCAAATATTTCTCAACTATTATTTTCCTAGATATATTACTATAGTATTTTTCCATTGATAAAATACCATAATCTAATTTTAACTGATTATTCAATTCCCTAATTATCTCTTTTTTGTTTGCTTTAGTTTTATCTTTAACTATTTGTACAGGTCCACTATTATGATTAGCTTTAGCTACAAATGAATTTGGTAATTTATCCCATTGTTCTTCTGTTAGTTTATCCGTTACTAAATATAAAGGAATTAAATACTCTTCTCCTATCTTTTCTTTTACATACTCTCTTACTTTATATTTATCTGCACAAATAGAATATAAAGGATTATTATCATACAATTTTCTAAATTGTATCTTTTGATTAAATGTTTCTGGTTCTCTATTAAAATATATCTCATATCCTAATTCTTCTTTAAACTTTCTCTTTATATATTTTTCTTTGGCCTTGATTGTAGAATAAAAAGTTTTTAAATATAGTTGTCTTAAATATCGATGAAAAAATCTTATCCAATAAAATTGTTTTAGAAAACTTTTAATTTTTCTCACTATTTTCAGCTCCTTTATTTCTTATGTAAAACTCTCTATACCATCTTACAAATTTTCTTAATCCATCTCTTAAGCTTGTTTTAGGTTTAAAATTAAAATCTCTCTCTAATGTACTTACATCTGCATATGTTACTGGTACATCTCCTGGTTGCATCGGTACTAACTTTTTATGAGCTTCAAAGTTATAATCTTTAGGTAGTATTCCTTCATTTAAAAGTTCCTCTTGTAATATAGTTACAAAATCTAATAGATTTTCTGGACTATTATTCCCTATGTTATAAATAGAGTAAGGTGGTACTGGTAATCCATCCTCTCCTACTTTTCTTTCTGGAACTTTTTCCATTACAGATTTTACTCCATAAACTATATCATCTATATAAGTAAAATCTCTTTTACAGTTACCATAATTAAATATCTCAATAGTCTCATTATTTCTTAACTTATTTGTAAAACTAAAATATGCCATATCTGGTCTACCTGCTGGTCCATATACAGTAAAAAATCTAAGTCCTGTTGAAGGAATATTATATAGTTTTGAATAACTATGAGCCATTAACTCATTTGATTTTTTAGTAGCTGCATATAGTGATACTGGATTATCTACCTTGTCATCTACTGAATAAGGTATTTTCTTATTACTTCCATATACAGAAGACGATGAAGCATATACTAGATGTTCTACTCCTTTTGCTCCATTATCATAACTATGTCTACAAGCTTCTAAAATATTGTAGAATCCTATCATATTACTTTGAATATATGCATCTGGATTTATAATACTATATCTTACTCCAGCTTGAGCTGCTAAGTTTACTGCTATCTCTGGTTTATACTCATTGAAAATATTATCTATTGTATTTTTATCAGCTATATCTCCCTTTATAAAGTGATATTTAGAATTTGGATGTTTCTTTATCTCTTTTTCTATCTCTGATAATCTCCACTCTTTTATACTTACATCATAATAATCATTTAGATTATCTATTGAAACTATATTAATATCTTCAACTGTTTTTAATAGTTCTAGTATTAAATTAGAACCTATAAATCCAGCTCCACCAGTTACTAATATAGTTTTTCCTTTCAACTCTATATTTTGCATATTCCTCAACTCTTTCTTTAATTAATCTCTTTTAAATATATCTCTTGTATATACTTTTTCTTTTACATCATCTAAAGAACTATCATATCTATTAGCTATAATACTTTGACTTAGCTTTTTAAATTCATCTAAATTATTAACTACTTTACTTCCAAAAAAAGTTGTTCCATCTTCTAAAGTAGGTTCATAAATAATTACTGTTGCTCCTTTTGCTTTTATACGTTTCATTATTCCTTGAATACTACTTTGACGGAAGTTATCACTATTACTTTTCATAGTTAGTCTATATACTCCAACTACTATATCTTTCTCTTTTGTTGGGTCATAAGAACTATTTGCTTCATAAGCTCCTGCTATTTCTAACACACGGTCAGCTATGAAATCTTTACGAGTTCTATTTGATTCTACTATTGCTCCTATTACATTTTGAGGTACTCTATCATAGTTAGCTAATAATTGCTTTGTATCTTTTGGTAAACAGTACCCTCCATAACCAAATGATGGATTATTATAGTAACTTCCTATTCTTGGGTCTAAACATACTCCATTTATTATCTCTTGAGTATTTAATCCTTTCATCTCTGCATAAGTATCTAACTCATTAAAATAGCTTACTCTTAAAGCTAAATATGTATTAGAAAACAGTTTTACTGCTTCAGCTTCAGTAAATCCCATTATTAATGTTTCTATATTCTCCTTTATTGCTCCCTCTTGTAATAATCTAGCAAACTCATTAGCTTTTTTAGTTAACTCTTCATCATTTTTATCAGTAGAAACTATAATACGTGAAGGATATAGATTATCATATAGTGCTTTTGATTCTCTTAAAAACTCTGGACTAAATATTATATTCTTAGTGTTATACTTCTTTCTTACTGTTTCAGTATATCCTACTGGAATAGTTGATTTTATTACCATAATTGCATTAGGATTAACTTTTAATACTGTTTCAATTACATTTTCTACTGCTGATGTATCAAAGTAATTTGTTTTTGAATCATAATTTGTAGGTGCTGCTATTACTACAAATTCAGCTTCTTTATAAGCTGACTCTCCATCTAAAGTTGCTACTAAATCTAACTCTTTATTTGCTAGATAATCTTCAATATATTCATCTTGAATTGGAGATTTTCTATTATTTATCATCTCTACTTTTTCTGGAATAATATCTACAGCTATAACTTTATGATGCTGAGCCAATAATACAGCTATTGATAATCCCACATATCCTGTCCCTGCTACTGCTATTATTTTTTTTCATTTTATTTTTCTTGTATAAACAAATATTTAAAAAGATATTTATCTATACATCCTCCTTATTTGTAAATTTTTATATATTTTATAATTATTTATTGCTCAGTATATATTATAAATCCAATATAACTAATTGTTAAAATAACCAGCTATTATATGGAATATGCGTTTCTATACTATTTAATAAACTATTAAAAAAAACATATGAAGAAATTACTATTATAAATAATAAAATTATAATTTTATTATTTCTTTTTCTCATATCATTTATAACTAATGGATATAGAACAATTTGAATTATTATAAAGATTAATGACATACGATCTGAAAATATTGCTAAATTAATAAATAAAAAATAAAAGCAAACTCCTAAATTATAAATCTTTTTATATAAGTTTATTCTAAAATTTTTTGTTTTATAAAAACTTAAAAAAATAAAAATTAATATAATATATAGTTGATAAAATGAAAAACCTACTTCATAAACAGATTTACCATATACCATACTTTTTAACTTTAGACTATTTACTAAGTTCCCAACTAATACCAATACATTTGATGATATTATTATTTTTCCTATAAAAAAAGAAAAGATAATTATGAAAAATATATTCTTCTTTTTTAAAATTTTACTTTTTACTAATAAAACACTGAAATAAATTATACTAGTTTTATGTATAAAAAAAGAAAAAAGAACTCCTAATAAAAACTTAATATATGAAGCTTTTTCAAAATAAAAAATTAAGTTTAAACAAATCAATATTGCCAGTTCAAATCTAAATTGCCCCATATCTAATCTTAAAAAATAAAATGTGTACCAAATAAAAAGAGAAATAAACAAGTTAGAATTTAAATTTCTTATTACAAACCTATAAAGTAAAAAAAAGTTTATAATTGAAAACACTAAGAAAATACTTTCATTTTTTAAATAATAATTATTTTTTAAAGTATAAACTATAAATAAAAATAATTTTTCTACTCCTCTTATTTCTAAATTTGAATTAACATTTTCAAAAATATTTATATAAGAAATATAATCAACACCAACATTTAATCTAGTTCCTGCTAAAACTGATAATATAACAATAAAAAGTATAAATAACAATTTTTCTAATTTTCTATTTTTAAGAAAGAAAAATAGAACCATATTTAATAAAATAAGTATATACATTCCTATATAAATAAACATTACTTTTCTCCTAATACTATTTCATATTTTTGAATTATCTTTTTTAAAGAATATTTCCTCTTTATTTTTTTTACTATTTTATCTCTATTTTTTCCTAAATTTACTTTTTCTAAAATTAAATTTTTAGTTGCTTCCATATCTTCAAAATTTATAATATTTCCATTAATATTTTCTTCTATTATTTCATTAACTCCACCAGGACAATTATTACATATTGCATAAAGGCCACAAGCATTAGCTTCTATTAAAGCATTTGGAAATCCTTCATATCTAGAGCTTAATATAAATAAATCTGCTTTTTTCATATAAATATATGGATTTTTTTTTCTTCCTAATAAAAATACTTGTTTCTCTAATTGTTTTTCTTGAATAAGTTTTTCTAGATTTTTTCTTTCTTCACCCTCACCTAAAATATACAACTTTATATTTTTATTCTTCAGAAGAGAAATTATATTTATAATTACATCAAAACCCTTTTGCTTTGCTAATCTCCCTACACATAAAAGATTTTTATTATCCTTTTTTAACTCAATTTCTATTTTTTCATTGGAAAGAGATTCTATCTTTTCTAAATCTATTGGATTATTTATCTCTACTATTTTATTTTTACAAATATTTATATTTTGTAATAAATCCTGTGTCATATCTTTGGATTGCGTTATTATTTTATTAAAATTTTTATAAGCTCTTTTCAACAAAAGTTTTTTTATCAAATTAAAATTTTGTGAACTTAAAATATTAGTTTGACGATTTATATAATATATTCTTCTAAAAAATGGAATAATAAAATTCCCAATAATTATCATTGAGATAAAAGAAAAATTTATAACAATATCTGGCTTTTCTTTTTTTATAATTCTAAGTAAAGAAAAAACAGAGTATGAGATTTTCTTCTTATTCAAATATATTCGTTTAACTTCTTCTCTTAAATCTTCTAGATAATCTCCTTTATCTTTATAAATAATGATTACATTTATTTCAAATTTTTCTAAATTTAAATTATTCATTAGATGTATAGCAACTCTTTCCGCTCCACCACCACCTAAACTTGGAACAATAAAACATATTTTTTTTAACATACTTTTTTCCTTTATATAATTTTTTTAAATCTATTTATTTTTATTTTTGTATAGTTTTAATTAAATCCATTAGATTTCTTATTTAAATATATTTCCTATTTTATGATATAATCCCTAAAAATTTCTTCGTCTGTTATTTCATAAATTACTTTTAATTATGCTATATGTAACTTGTAATAGAACAAACTCAATAGCATTTTCAATAGATTCTAACTTGAAATCTATTACTTTTTTGTTGCTATTAAATATTTTTCATTTTTATAGATTTTAATAATAATGAAACTCCTTCTCCTTGGCTCATAACATATATGGCGTTTCAGGATAAATAAAATAAACGGTATTCCATCCACCATTTTCTTCCTAATTTTTTATGCTCATTCAAGACAATTTTAGAATTTTCTTAGATATATCTTTTTTTGAAAGAAGATATAAGTCAAAAGTTCCCAAACCATATTAAAATATTTGTATTGTAAATAAAAATTTCCCATTCTCTATTTCATTTTTAGACAATATCCCACCATATAAATTTTTTTATCTTTAGTTATTTTTTTGTTAAATCATTATAATAACCTGAAATCTCTCCTATAGAAAAACTTTTCCCAACTCCTTGTTCCATATACAAAATACTTCTACTATTTAACATTTTCCACCATTTTTTATATTATAAATACTTAAAGCCATCTTCTCTCCTTATCATTAATTAATAAAAATTTTTTTCTAATTTTTTTATTATAACTTTTGGAATATATTTTTCTGCCTCATCTAAGCAATCTTTTTTCATAGAATTTATCATTTCTATTTTTTTTGAGATTTCACTTAATAATTTTTTCAATTCATCTATATTATTAAACTCATATCCTATTCCAACTTTTTCATTAATGACATCATCAAAACTTTCCCATTTTGCTGAAATAATTGGAACTCCAGCTGCAAAAGCATCTATTATAGTTCCTGGAACCCCTTCAGTATAATATAATGTTGGAAATAATAAAATATTATAATTCTTTAATACTTCTACACTTTTACTAAAATTTATACTTCCTTTATACTTTATATATTTTGGTAAATTTTTTTCTATTTTTTTAAATATTTCTTCATAATTTTTATCTATTTGCCCATAAATATCTAGTATATAAATTATCTCTTTCTCTTGTTCATTCACTGATTTAACTGCTTCTATAGCATTCTCTATACCTTTTTCTTTCATCACCCTTGAAAAAGTACATAATTTATATGGTTTTTTTAAATTATAAACTAATTCATTTTCAGGCAAGATTTTCAATTCCTTACAATTAGGAAGTATAATTATATTCCTAAAACCTTGCTTTTCCAAATTACTTTTCATTTTAGAAGTTTCAACGTAAATATAATGAAATTTTTTCAAATATTTTTTTAAATATTTTCTTTTTAAAATATACTTAGATAACCATCCTCCAATTACAATATAGTGTAGTTTTCTTTTAAAAAAAATATTAAAAAATATCAAAAAAGGAACAAAAATTTTTAAACTATTGTGTGCAGGTAAAATTATTATGTTTTCACAACTTTTAATAAGTATAAATAATCTAATTAATATACTCAGCAACCTTTTTTTACCATCAAATGTATCTACTTTTTTTATTTCATATTTTTTTTCCAACTCTTTTGTAATTATTTTAGTTTTTATAGTTTGTCCATCTAAGCAATTTTTTCCCCCGCCGTAATGCCCACATATTCCTATTTTATACATTTTTTCACCTTTATTTTTCCCGTTTTTAAATTAAAATTACTGTAAATTATATTATAAAAAATATATATTATTGATTTAAAAATTGATTGATTATTGTATTTTCTATATATTTCTCACATACAAATAATTTTTTCTTTTTATTCTTTGACAATAACATTTCTCTATATCTGTATTCTGATAAATTTTCTTCTAGTCCTCTTGCCTCTTTGACTTTTTTCATCACTTCTAAACATAAAGTAAATTCTTGTCCTATCTTTAAAATTTTTCCTATTTTTTTAATATCATATATAGTAAATGTTAAACATCTTATCGGATTTACTTTTAATAACTGTTTATAATTTAGAATCTTTAGAATTTTAGAAATTAAATTTAGCTTTTCTCTACTTTCCGATATTCTTTCATACTTTGTATATGAAAAATTACACCCTAATCTCTCCATAAAAGAAATTCATCTTTTTAATTTCTCTTTTTTTCATAAATCATCACTATCTAAAAATATATTTTCCAGTATTATAAAGTGAGTCATTATTGATATTAATCTACATTCCTTCTCAAATAATACTATCTCACTTATTTTAATACTCTAGTTTTTTTTGTATTCTCTAGTAATCTCCATAAGAAACATTGTCTATATCTATTCTATTATACTTAGTTATATTACATATCTTTGTAAGTACAAATGAAATTTCATTAATAAATAATACATCATATACTTTCTTCATTATCTCTTTTGCTGTATCACTCTCTATTCCTATCTATCTGATTTTAAGCAATCTCTTACAGCTTTTCCCCCTCTTAAAAACTCTGGATTTGATACTATATCAAATTCATAACTTAACTTTCTAAAATCCAGCTCTTTTTGTATAGTTTCTCTTACTAATTTTCCCTTTTCCTACTGGTACTGTAGATTTATCAACTATTACTTTGTATTCATTCATATATTGTCCTATTCTTTTTTCTACTTCTAATACAAAATATAAATCTGCTAATCCATCTAAACGCTGATGGTATTCCTACTTCTATAAATATTACTTCTGAATTTTCTATTGTATATTTTATATCAGTAGTAAATTCTATTCCTCTAGCTTTCAATCTATCCTCTATATCTAATATCTCTTTTAATTCTAGTTCATCTATTGGTACTATTCCCTCTCTTAAATTTTCTATCTTTTCTTCTGATACATCTATACAAATTACATTTAGCCCAAACTTTGTTATTATTATACCTTGAACTAAACCTACATATACTGTTCCTACTATACCTATTCTCATAATTAGTTTTCTCTTATTTTTTTTTCTTTTAACTTAAATATTTTTGTTATTATTGTAGTAAGTATATAAAATAAACTTTCAACTATTGTTAATTTTTCAATTTTTCTATATAAATACCAATGATATTTGAATAAATCTGTTTTTTTAAAGGATAAAGAACTACTATTTATCCTGTATATAGCTAAGTTCTCTTTTAAAGAATATGCTTTATCTAATTTCAAAATTTTTAACCAAAAACCAGTATCTTGTCTTTTTCTTAAATTAGGCATATATACTTTTCCTAATTTTTTTACACTATACATTCCTGTTAAGCAACCTATAGGGTTAGTTAATAAATAACTTCTATATGTTACTGGTTTTTTAGGAACTCTTATTAATATATTTAATTTTCTTCCATCCTCGTCTATTTCTTCATACTCTGTAAAGCTAATTGCATAGTTATTTTCTTTCATAAAATTAATTTGTTTTTCCAATTTTTCTTTTTTCCACAAATCATCACTATCAAGAAAAGCTATATATTCTCCTTCAGCTATTTCTATTGCCTTATTTCTAGCAATTGCAGCCCCACTATTTTTTTCCAACCTTATATGCTTTATCCTTTTATCTTGTTCAACATATTTCTTTACTATATTTGGACTGTTATCACTTGAACAATCATCCACTATCAACATTTCCCAATTATTATATGTTTGTTTAATAACCGATAAAATTGTTTCTTCTATATATTTCTCTCCATTATATAAAGGAGTAATTATACTTATCTTATTTTCTTCCATAATTCTTCCTTATTTTAAATTTTTAATATAATAAATTAATTCTTTTTCATTTTTTTCTATTAAATATTCACACTTCTCATAAAATTTTATAGCTCGAATATTTTCTTTTTTTACTGATAAACCTACTTCTTCTATACCTACTTTTAATAATTCTTCACAAAAATATTTTTCCATTTCAACAGCAATATTTTTTCCTTTTATTTTAGGATTTACTGCTATTGACAGTAGCCTATAACTTTTTTTATTTTGAATAATTCTTTCTTCACTTTTTATATTTTTTCTAAATTTTGAAATAATTGCTTCTTTTATAAAAAATACTCTTTGAAAAATTCCATTCCATAAATTTTTATTTAGTTTTAATAATTCAAATATCATCTTTAAAGAAATTCTATAAAAATTCTCATTAAAAAATTTCTTCCTAGGTATATCTGAATTATTTCCTAGAATAAAACCTATTATTTTATTATTTTCTTCTGCCACTACAAAAATATTATTATTTAAAAAATATTGATTGTAAAACTCATATAAAAGCTCCTCACCAAAAATTGTTAAAAAATAATCTGGAAATGCTTCTTTATGAATTTTAGCTATTTGATTTAAATCTTCCTTTTTTACTTTTCTATAAATTATCACTACAATACCTCTTTCAAGCACTTAGCTATATATATTACATCCTCTTCACTTACAAAGTCATGAAATGGTAATGATATCTCTGTACTATACATAGCATATGCTTCTAGATAATCTTCTATTTTAAATCCCAAGTTTTTATAAGCTGTTAATAATGGTAGTGGTTGGAAATGTACATTTGTAGCTATTCCTTTTTCTGCTAATTTCTGTATTACCTCATTTCTTTTCTCTTCTGTTGCTCCTTCTAATCTAAGAGCATAGATATGTCTTGAGCTTACTTTATCTTCTGTTTTAAATTCTGGAAGTATTACTCCTTTAATATCTCCTAAATATTTTTTGTACCAAGTATTGATTAAATCTTTTTTAGTTAGGATTTCACTATCATATCTTCTTAATTGAGCAAGCCCAATAGCCGCATTTATATCTGTCATATTACATTTATATCCTGGCATAGCTATATCATATTTCCATGCTCCAGCTTTCATCTTTGATAGTGCATCTTTATTCTGTCCATGAAGAGCTAATAACATAAACTCTTTATATATTTGTTCATTATTAAAAACTTCATTTTTTTTCCAAGTAATAGCTCCACCTTCTGCTGTTGTTAGATTTTTTACAGCATGGAACGAGTACGAAGTAAAGTCTGCTACACTTCCTACTTTTTTACCTTTATACATTCCACCAAAAGAGTGTGCAGCATCTGCTAACACTAATATTCTTCCTAATTTTTCTTGATAACTTCCTTTTTTAGGATTGAACTTACCTTTATTTCTTTCTACTATTTCAAAAATCTCATCATAATCTGCTGGCATACCCCCAATATCTACTGGAATTATTACCTTTGTTTTTTCTGTTATTGCTTTCTCTATTTTCTTAGGATCAATATTAAACTCTCCTGGTTTTACATCTACTAATACTGGAGTAGCTCCGCAATGTACTATTACACTTGCTGATGCTGTATACGTATAAGCTGATGTAATAACTTCATCTCCTGGTCCAACATCAAATAATCTTAAAACTAATTCCATTGCAGCAGTAGCTGAGTTTAAACAAACAGTTTTTTCTGAATTACAATATTTACTTATCTCTTCTTCAAATAATTTTGTCTTAGGTCCTGTAGTTATCCAACCAGATTTTAAAGTATCTACTACTTCATCTATCTCCTTTTGTGTAATATCTGGTGGTGAAAATTGTATTCTTCTCTCCTCCATATTAATCCTCCTTATAGTTCCTTCGGCTCTAACTTAACAAGCCCTAATATTTTTAATATAGTTAAAATTATCAATTTTATATCTGTTACTATTCCTATCTCTTTTATATATTTTTTATTAAGTTCTATCTTATATGGCATTATTTTTTTTATATAAAACTCTTCTGGATTTTCTGCTTCTCCTAAAAGTTCACTTTCATTAGAAAAATATATTGAAGCATAGTCTGTAATTCCTGCTGAAACTTTCAATATCTCTCTTTGCTCCTCTGTATATAGCTCTACATATTTAGGAACTTCTGGTCTCGGTCCTACTAAGCTCATCTCTCCTTTTAAAACATTAAATAGTTGTGGTAACTCATCTAATTTAGTCTTTCTTAAAATATGTCCAACTCCAGTTATTCTACTGTCATTCCCTACAGTTATCTGTTTATTACCCTCACTATTCTCTCTCATAGTTCTAAACTTATATATTTTAAATAATCTTCCATTTTTAGTAACTCTTACCTGCTTAAATAGTACTGGTCCTTTAGAAGTTAGTTTTATCAAAATACTAACTATAACTATTAAAGGAAATAGTATTACTATTCCACAAAAGGAAGCTACTATATCAAATAATCTTTTTAAAAACATTCTTTTCTCCTATCTAGTTATATTTAACCTCTTTATATGACACTACCAACTCTTTCATTACCTCTTTTATATGCTCTACATTTGGGTTATATGTACACTCTTCAAGTTTTGTAAAGAACTTAGTAATATCTACATTTCCATCCTCTATCTTAGTTATAAATATCTTTTTGTTATCTGTCTTTATTGCTGAATTTACATCATATAGCAGCTCTTCAAAAAGTTTCTCTCCTGGTCTTAGTCCTACCACGTCTATACCTACATTGGCATTGGATAGTTTTATCATCCTCTTAGCTAGATCATATATTCTCACTGGTTTACCCATATCCAGTATAAATATCTCTCCACCATTACCTAAGCTTCCAGCCTCTATTACAAGTTGGGCTGCCTCTGGTATAGTCATAAAATATCTAGTTATATCTCTATGAGTTAGTGTTAGATTTTTTCCTTCCTCAATCAGTTTTTTAAATATTGGTATTACAGAGCCATTACTTCCCAGTACATTTCCAAATCTTACAGCCATAAACTTAGTATTTTTTGATACCTTATTCATATGCTCAATAACCAATTCACAAGCTCTTTTACTTGCTCCCATTAAGTTTGTAGGATTTACTGCTTTATCTGTAGAGATAAGTACCATTCTCTCTACTCCATATTTATCAGCACACTCTGCTACCTTTTTAGTTCCAAATATATTATTTTTTATAGCTTCCTCTGGATTATGTTCCATTAAAGGTACATGCTTATGGGCAGCAGCATGGAATACCACATTTGGTCTATACTTATTAAATAGAAAGTCTACCTTTTCTTCCTCTCTTATATTACAAATCTCAGATACCAAATCTAAATTAGGATATCTTCTCTTTAACTCTAGCTCTAGAAAATATATATCATTTTCATTTACATCTATAGTTACTAATTTTTTAGGATTAAATTTAGCTATCTGTCTTGAAAGCTCCGAACCTATACTTCCAGCTCCCCCTGTTACAAATACTACTTTATTTTCTATAAGTCCTCTTATACTTCCATCATTTATTACTATCTCATCTCTTCCTAACAAGTCCTCTATCCTTACACTTCTAATCTGACTAGATAGTGGCTTATTATCTATCATCTCTGAGATTCCAGGTACTGTCTTTATACTTATACCCTCTATTCCTTGCAGTCTATCCACTACTCTTCCTAGCTCTGTACCATTCATTGATGGTATAGCTATAAGGATCTCCTCTATCTTTTCATTTCTTATTACCTTATCAAAGCTCTCCTTATTTCCTAGTACTGGAATATTGTATATAGATGTTCCTATCTTTTTAGAGTCATCATCTATAAAGCCTATCAAATCATATGGAAAGTTTGGATTTACTAGATACTCTCTTGCTAACATAGCTCCAGCTTCTCCAGCTCCATATATTATTGTTCTCTTCTGTTTAGAAATAATTTTCTTATGTTTTCCATAATATCTTTTTAATCTAAAGATATATCTACATAAAAGTTGTATTGACACTGATAATATATATGCCATCACTATTGTAGTTATTGGAAAGCTCTTATCTTCATTTATTAACATAATTACTACAAATGCCACTGCTGTTACTAAATTTAGTACCAATAGGTTTAGCACATCAAATATATTTGTATAGCTCCAGCTTCTATCACTCATTTTTATGTATATATACCCTATTAAAAATATAGCCAAATAAGTAGCTATATATTCTGCTCTTAATTCATATATGACAAAAAAATCATATTTTAGTATAAAGGCTAGAATAATACCAAATATGATTCCCAATGAGTCTAAAAACACCTTTACAAAGTTTCTCTTATTTATCCAGTTATATGCAGGAAGATTATTGTTTCTCTCATATACCCTTTTAAAAACTTTAAAAAGTAACATCTGAATAAGTGAAAATCCTAAGAAAGCTGTAAAAATAGATATATCTTTATAGAAAAAGAGAAATATTACAAATATCATAATATTTACAAGAATAGAATGTGTCTTTGGTTTTTTAGAAAAATCTAAATTATTTGTCAAATGATAAAAAAACAGTAGCAAGACAAAAAGTCCATATGCTGCTGTGTTCATACTAAATCCTGTAATCATAAACATTGTCTGATAGGTTATAAAGAGTAGTGCCGAATAAAAAATCTTGATATTCATAATGTTCTCCTAAAAATTTTTTGTTCTTATATATTTTACTACTTTTCTTAATAATGTCAATAGAACAAAAATTATTTTTTAATTTTATTTAAAAATTGTTCATTTCTATCAATATTTTTTATCCATAAATTCTTTATTCTTTTTTGGTATTTCTATATATTTAGGATATAATTATATTATCTCTAGAGAAAATATATTTAAAAGTATTGTACTACCTGATAACTTAGCTATTTAATATAATTATTAAAAGAGGATAGACCTCCCTATCCTCTTTCCCTTATACAACTAAATTATTTCCTAAAGAGAGTTTCTCCTTAATAAAAATTTTTTCCTCAGCTTCCAATTAATATTCTACTCTTTTTGCCAAAAATCTTTTTAAACAACAACACTATTATTGTAGATAGTATAATAGTAACTATTCCTAATTCTAAACTTTCTAACATATCCATTCCATTATGGTATCTCTCCCAAAACATTAAGATAAAATAATTGTGTATAAAAAATATTCCAAAGCTACAATCTGCTAATATACTTAAAGATTTTTTTATCATCTTTCCTAAACTATTCTCTACTTTTTCCAATTTCATAAAAACTCCTAAAAAGAAAAGGCAGATAAAAAATTTTTCTGGAGCTACTAAATCTATTCCTTTTATTTCAAAAATACTTTTCTGCATAGTTTCTAAAATATTATATCTTACTTGTAATGCTAAAGTTATTCCCCATAAAATTCCAAGATATAATATATTTTTCTCTAGTATATCTCTTGCTCTCTCTTTATTCATAGATATATATATTCCTAGGCAATAAAATGGAGAGAAATATATAAAAGCTTGAAAAATATTTATTGTAAGATCTCTAATAGGTCTTTGAATTATCATGCTTATAATCAATAATAAAAAAATAATTATCCTCTGTCTTCTATCTTCTAACTCTATAAATTTGATAAATATAGGTGAAGCTATAAATAATAACATAGCAAAGGGAATATACCAAGTAGCAGTAAGAGCATTCCCTGATAAATAATAAAGTAATGTATATAGTATTTTATTTTTTTCATATATAAATAAATCTAACTGGTGCTGATGTACTGCATAGATAAGCCCTGGAATAACTACTATAGTATAAGGAAGCAATACATTTTTTAACTTATTTTTCATAAATTTTTTATAATCAAAACCTCTTCTATAGAATATATGATGAAATAGAAAACCTGATATAAATACAAAGGGACTTGTTCCTCCCTTGATAATTGCTTTTATCAATTTTTCTGTTACTGTACTCTCTGGAAAATATAGAAAATGCCCTAACACAACCAGCAATATAGCAAATCCTCTAAAATAGTTAATATAATCTAGATACATACACACCTCCTTAAATTTCCAAAGATTTTACCACACTTTCTTGTCATAATAAGCTCAATTTATTTAATTTTATATTTTTTATTTCACTTGTGTCAAAATTATGTCATTTTTTTATAAAATTGTTCGTTTTAAATTATATTTCGATATAAAAAGTACAACATAGTTTAACATCACTATTTTTCTATAATTTAAGTTTTACTTTTAGAATAAAGCTTTCTTTTTTTATTACAACCGTTTTATACAATATATTATTTTAATTATATTTAACCTTTAATTTTACATTTTGTTTTTTTGCTGAAAAAAACAGTTGCTTTTTGAGAACGAAAAATATATAATCAAAGCATGTTCTCGAGTACAAAAAACAAAAATAAATATACTAATATCTAAATGGAGGAATATGGATTTATGAAAAGATTAGCATTACTTACACTTTTTTGTTCACTTGCTACTGGAGTTATTGCAGCACCTAATGATGGTTGGAATGAAGGAATGATTTTATTTAAAAAAGGAGATACTACAAATACAAATTATTATAGAATTCCTGCTATTACAACTACTTCCCAAGGTACTATAATTGCAGTAGCTGATTATAGACACAATGGATATGGTGATATTGGATTAAATACTGGTGTTGATTTTGCCATAAAAATTTCTCATGATGGTGGAAATACATGGAGTGATAAAACTATTATTACTCCTGAAAATGGATTAGGAATATCAGATCCTGCTATTGTACACAATAGCGACACTGGTCGAACTTTTCTTTTTGGATACCAAAATGATAAATTTATAACTACTAAGCCTACCAGTGAAAAATCTGATTTTTTTATGTATACCTCAGATGATGGTGGAAAAACTTGGGATAAAGGTCAAAGTTTGAAAGATTTAACTCCAGAAGGATATAAATATGTATTACAAGGACCTGGAAGTGGAATGTATTACAATGGTACTATCTATATGCCTATTCAAGCCTAGCACCATGAAAAAGACCAACCTGATAAATCTACTGCTACTTCTGGCTTTATATATAGCACTGACAATGGAAAAACTTGGAATTCAGCAATTTTAAGACCTGAAAATTATCCTGTGGGAGCATTTGGAAAACCTGATATAAGTAGTGAAAGTAATATATTTCACCATAATGGAAAAATATATTTAGCTGCTAAACCTGAAACTAGCAGGGAATCTAAAAAAAGAGTTGTTTATGCTACTTCTGATAATGGAAAAACTTGGGAAAGAGTTGAAGAAAATTTTATTCCTGATGATGTTGCAGCTTGTGAAAGTAGTAGTTTATCCTTAAATGATAAAGTATATTTAGTTGCTTATACTAAAGATAAACCTGAAAGAAGAACAAGAGTATTTCTTACTACTAATACCGGAAAACATCTTCAAATTTTTGATACGAAAATAGATGGTTATACTTCTATGTCTCAGGACCTAGATAATCTTTATATTTTCCATGAAGGAAAAGCAGGAGAAGGAGAAATGCTTTTCAGAAGATTTGATATCTCTGCTAAAGAATATGCTAATATCAACGCTCAAATTCTTAATAGAGGTACTGACCTACTTGATGTACAAGATAAACTGTTTGCTAGTAGATCGTACTTAACTGGAGAATATGCTAGTCAAGATAACTCTGGAGTAGAAGCTGTTATCTTAAATGGTAATTATAAAATTGGGGCTTTTCATAAAAATTCTAAAGAAAATAGTAAAGATGTATATAGAACTATAGAGTACAATACTGAAGATACTACCTTAGTTCTTTCTCAAGATAATGTTATTACAAATAATGATAATATTTTTGCTGGATATCAATATACTAAACTAAGTTATCTAAACGGAAGTAAAAATGATATCAATTCCTTTGTTATTGGTTACTCTTTAAATCATAAATTTGAAAATGATTTTGGGTATAATCTAGGAATAAATGGTATCTATAGTAACAATAAATTAGATAGAAATGAAGCTGAAGGATTAGGTAAATCAGCAAGTTTTGATTCATATAGTATATCTTTAAAAAATGAGATATATAGAGATATAAAAGTTCAAGAAAATACTAATCTTAATCTAGCTACTGGTCTAAGAACTACTTACTTTGGACATGACGATATAAAAGAAAAAAATGGAAATGGATTTAATGATGCTTATGTTGATAGTTCTACAAATTTTTCTAATGAGATATACCTTAAAGCCAGTGCTGAACATGACATAAGATTTAATGAAAAATTTGCTGCTAAAATAGGAGCAAATGTTGGATATAATAAAGAACTTATGAATGTTGATGATTGGAGAGATAAATTTACTATTTTAGATGTTGAAAAAGAGTATGCTAGACCTGTTGAAAAACATAGTGCTGGAATAGCAAATGCTGGTTTCCATCTGACTTTAGATTTTGCTGATAAAGTAGAAACTACTCTTGCTTATACTGTTGATTCCACTGGAGAAGGTATAACTACTGGTAGACTAACTTACAAATTCTAATATTTTTAAAATATAATTCAACCAAAGAGAGAGATAACTAATATCTCTCTTTTTTACATTATAGATTTCTCAGTAACATACTATTTACATTTAGTATCAAATATATGAATAATATCTATTACCTAGATTAGGCATAGCACTAATCTCACTTATTATTACTCAATAGAAACTTCTTTATTTTTAGCTAATATATTATATATGGAATTTGATTTTTTTAATTTTAAAACACCAAAAGATATTCAATTAGAAATTTCTAAAAATGTAAGACTTAGAAGAAAAAAGATGAAGAAGCTTTAGCTATTGCAAATAATATAAAAAAATAGTTGAAAAAAATTTGAATATTTTTTTGAAAAAGAATTCTGATACTATCTAATTTCTTATTGACTTTTTTACTATAAGTGCTATAATTATACAATCAAATATGCTGTTTTTTTAATAATAAATTACTAAAAAAATAATACAAATAAAAAATATAGTTTAAAAGGGAGGAAAGATTATGAGTTTATTAGTTTCTTTTATTTTAGTACTTGCAGCTCTAGTTATAGGAGAGATAATTTCTACAAAAACAAAAGCTATCATTCCATCAGTTTTTATAACTGCAGTACTTTTTTTAGTGGGATATTGGACAATATTTCCAGCAGATATCATTGCTAAGGCAGGATTTTCCACAAATATAATTTATCTATCTATGTATTTTTTGATAACTCATATGGGTACTATGCTCAGTGTTAGAGAGTTAATTGCACAATGGAAAACACTAGTTATATCTATATTTGGAATCTGTGGCATCTGTATTGGTACTCTTTTACTAGGACAACTTTTCTTTTCTTGGGATATGCTAGTAGTTGCTACTCCGCCACTTACTGGAGGAGTTGTTGCATCTATAATTATGTCTGAAGCTGCAAAAGCAAAAGGATTAGAAACATTAGCTGTACTAGCTGTAGGTATGTATGTTATGCAAGGATTTGCTGGATATCCACTTACTGCTATTACTTTAAATATGGAAGGAAAAAGATTAGTTGAAAAATTTAGAAAAGGGGAGCTTCAACTTATAAAAAAAGATGAAAATACAACTGTAGAGAAAAAACTTATACCACCTATTCCTAAAAAATTTCAAAGTACTTATGTATTTTTACTACAACTAGGAATTTTATCTCAAATTAGTCTTTTTATAGCTAACCTTACTAACAAGGCAGTATCTGAATTTGTTATCTGTTTAGTTGTTGGAGCTATAGCTGCTGAACTTGGATTTATTGAGAGAAAACCACTTAATCTATCAGGAACTTTTGGTTTCTTTATGACTGGTCTAATGGCTTTTATCTTTGGTGGTCTTGCACAAGCTACTCCTGAAATGATAAAAGAGTTAATTGTTCCATTTATAGGAATTATCGCTTTTGGAGTTATAGGTTTAGTAGTTCTTTCTATCATAGCAGCAAAAATATTTAAAGAGTCTATTCCTATGTCAATAGCCATATCTTTAAATGCACTATATGGTTTCCCAGTTAACTATACACTAACTAATGACGCTGCTAAAGCCATTGGAAAAACAGATGAAGAGGTGGAGTTTTTAATAGAGTCAATGTTGCCAAAGATGTTAATTGGAGGATTTGCTTCTGTTACTATTATTTCAGTTGTTATTGCTGGAGTATTTGCTAAAATGTTATAGAACTAAGGGGGAGAAATATGAATATTAAAGAATTAGCAGAAAAAAATAGAGATTATGTTATCAATCTAAGAAGGGAATTTCATCAAATTCCAGAACCTAGCCTAGAGGAATATGAAACTTCTAAAAGAATCCAAGAAGAATTAGATAAAATGGGGATAAAATACAAAGTAGTAGCTAAAACTGGTGTTGTTGCTGAAATAGGTGGAAAACAACCTGGAAAAGTAGTAGCTCTTAGAGCTGATATTGATGCATTACAAGTTACTGAATGTACTGGTGTAGACTATGCCTCTAAACATCCTGGTATGATGCATGCTTGTGGACATGATGGACATGCTTCTATGCTATTAGGTGCTGCTAAAATTTTAAAAGAAATTGAAGGAGATATCAAAGGAACTGTTAAACTTTATTTCCAACCTGGGGAAGAGGTTGCACAAGGTGCTAAACTTATGTTAAAAGAGGAACCTTTAAAAGGAGTAGCAGATGGATGCTTTGCTATACACCTTTGGGCTGATATTCCAGTAGGTAAAATCTCTATAGAAGAGGGACCTAGAATGGCATCAGCTGACCTTTTAAAAATAGAGATAAAAGGAAAGGGAGGACATGGCTCTCTACCTCATCAAGCTATAGACTCAGTAGTAGCTGGTTCTGCAGTTGTTATGAATTTACAATCTATAGTTAGTAGAGAGATTAGTCCTCTAGAATCTGCAGTTGTTACTATTGGTTCTTTCCAATCTGGAACTAGATTCAATGTCATCTCCAATCAAGCTACATTAGAAGGAACTGTTAGAACATTTAGTAAAGAAACTTGTAAAAATATAGAAAACGCAATAAGAAGAATTGTAAAATCTACTTGTGAAGCTTATAGAGCGGAAGGAGAGGTATTCTATACTTATGGAACTACCCCTGTAATCAACGATACAACTTGTTCTAAAGTAGCTGAAGGAGCTGTAGAAAAATTACTAGGTAGAGAGGGAGTAGCAAAATTTGAAAAGATTACTGGTGGAGAAGATTTCTGTTACTTCTTAGATGAAGTTCCTGGAGTATTAGCCTTTGTAGGAATAAACAATCCTGAAAAAGCAGCTAACTATCCACATCACCATGAAAAATTTAATATGGATGAAGATGGCTTAGTATATGGTATGGGATTATATGCTCAATTTGCCATAGATTTCTTAAATAAATAGTAAAAAAAGGGTAGGATGCTTTCCTGCCCTTTCTTATCCATCTACTTTTAAATTATTAATTAAAAGAAGAGAATCTTCTTTTCTTTCTAAAAGCTTTAATTCTTTTAAATATTGTATATCTCTATCTATTGTTCTTTTAGTTATATTTAGTTTTATAGCTAATTCTTCAATTGTTATTTCAGAGTTTTCAGATATAATTTCTAAAATTTTTAATAACCTTTCTCTTCTTTTTTTGGTTTTTACATCTATTTTAATATTTTGAACGACATTTTGAACGACATTTTGAACGACATTTTGAGAATTTTTTTTATTTAAAAAGTTATCTTTAATATATAGTCTTGTTATAAAATAATTTCTATTCTCATCAGTTTCAAATTCTGGTTTTGGTGATCCATTTTTTTCCAATGCTCTTAATATTTTTCCAAATCCAGTATTTCTTCCCTCAGTTAAATGTAATTCCTTTAAAAACTCTCCTATTCTACGGTTTCTATATCTTCTATTTACTACCCGATAGTTTCTTAATCCCTCTATTGTTATAGAACGATCTGGTCCAGGAAAACTTAATATCTCTATCTTATCTGGTTCTACTCTCACTTCAATTGGTTCTCTTACATCATATCCTTTATGATAAACAGCATTTGCTAAGGCTTCTTCTATTGCTGCAAAAGGATAATTGTAATATCTATCACTTTCAGCCCTATCTGGAAATTTAATGATTTCTTCCTTAATTATATTATTTTGTATATATCTCAAGGCATCTTGTAACTGTTGATCTAAAGGTCCTTTAAAAATTTTCTCAATTATTTTATCTCCACCAACTCCATCTGGAAATTCTACAACTTCTATTTGTGTATATGGAAAAAATTTATCTGGTTCCATATTAAAAAATAGTAATCCTATATTTTTAGGTTTTCTATATTCTGGGAGAGTATTTACTATTCCCATATTTTGACAAATACTATAGAACTCTTCATTTTCTATGCTATTTATTAAAGAACTTTTTACCTTTGTTAAATAGCTTTTTATTAAAGTTACATTTAAATCCTCTAATTCTGATTGTTGATTTACTCTATCATCAAAAGGTATTTTATTTGCTAGAGAATATAGTAGATTCTCTTCACTTAAAGATGGCATAATTGTACTAGCCATTCTTCTTATATATGGTATTTTCTTTGTACTTGCAGTCGCTTTTCCATTACTATAAGTAAAGCTTTTAGGAGATTTATATGGTCTTAAATCTCCTCCTGGAGCCCAAATTACTATTAGTTTTCTTTCTTGAAAATCTACTACTTCTACAACTGGCAAATACTCTGGTTGTATCATTTTACATTTATTCAATAGATCTTTTAATATATCATCTACTTTATCAATTGGTATGCCCTTTATTGGAAATTTTGGACGTCCATTTTCTTCTTCTACTCCTAATATTAAATATCCTCCACCCCAATTGTCAATATCATTAGCAAAAGCACAAATTGTTTTTAAAGAAACTTCTGGCTTCCAACTTTCCTTAAACTCTATTCTAGCCCACTCTACAACATTTCCAGAAAGTAATGTATTTATATTAGTTGGTAATCCCATTTTTATCTCCATTCTTTTTATTTTATTATAACATTTACTTTCTATTTTTTAAAGATAATACAGATAAATAAAAAAGGGTAGGATACTTTCCTGCCCTTTCTTTTACATATTAATTTACTTTATAACATTCATTTTTATAGCTTTGAATTTACAAGTATCAAAACAGATTCCACATCCTACACATTTTTCAGTGATTACATGGTGTTTTTCTTTTACAGCTCCTTCAATAGCTCCTACAGGACACTTTCTAGCACAAGCTGTACATCCCTTACAATTCTCCTCTATAATCTCAGCTTTCTTAGGTTCTACATCACTAACAATAGCTTTTGTAGGACATTTAGTAGCACAGATTCCACAAGAGATACATTTAGCTGGATCTATCTTAGCTAAGTTATTTTCAACTGTAATAGCTCCTACTGGACAGTTCTTAGCACAAATTCCACATCCTATACAAGCTGTAGTACAAGCTTTTTTAGCTGCTGCTCCTTTTTCTTTAGAAGAGCAAGTAACAGTTACTTTTTTACTTTGTGGTAACATAGCTATTACTTTCTTTGGACAAGCTTTTTGACAAAGTCCACAAGAGATACATTTATCTTCATCAACTTCAGCTATACCTTTCTCATTTACTTTGATAGCCCCTACTGGACAAACTTTCTCACAATCTCCATGTCCTAAACATGAATATACACAAGATTTATCTCCACCAGCATAAAGCATCATAGCAGCACAAGTTTGTAACTCTCCATCAAATTTATATATCTTAGTAGTTCTAGTATTATCACCTTGACATAGTACTCTAGCTACAACTTTTTCAGAAGAAACATCTACTGATGCTCCCATAATCTCTCCAATTTTAGCTGCTACAGCTGCTCCACCAGGTGCACATAATGACATTGGTGCTCCTTGTTCTACTATTGCAGCTGCATATCCAGAACATCCTGGAAATCCACATCCTCCACAGTTTGCCCCTGGAAGAATTCCACTGATTGCTTCTATTTTTGGGTCTACTTGCACTTCGAATTTAATAGAAGCAAATGCAAGGAATAGTCCCATAGCAAGTCCTGTTAACCCCAACACAATGGCTGGTATTAATACTGCCTCCATATTAACCTCCAATAATTTTTATATTTGCATACCACTGAATCCCATAAATGCCATAGCAAGTAATCCTGCACAGATAAAGGCAATAGGAATTCCTTTGAATGGAGCTGGAATTGCTGAATACTCTATTCTTTCTCTGATTCCAGCAAGTAAAACTAATGCTAGTGAGAATCCCACTGCAACTGCAAAACCATTTACAACAGTTTCAATAAAGTTATATCCCTCTTGAATATTGATGATGGCAACTCCTAGCACTGCACAGTTTGTAGTGATAAGAGGTAGGAAAACTCCTAGTGCTTTATATAGTGATGGTGATGTCTTAGCAATAGCCATTTCAACAAATTGAACTAATGCTGCAATTATCAGAATAAAAGCAATAGTTTGAAGATATCCCAATCCAAATGGAGCTAATAAAAAATGATAAACAAGCCAAGTAACTGCAGAAGCAATAGTTATAACGAATGTTACAGCCATTCCCATTCCTAAAGAAGCATCAACTTTTTTAGATACTCCCATAAATGGACAACATCCTAAGAACTTAGCAAAAATAACGTTATTTATAAATATTGAACCAATAATTATACTGAATAAACTACCAAAACTCACGATTATCCCTCCTTACTCTTTTTCATTTCAAGATAGTTAAGGAAAGCTTTTATAAAGGCAATAGTAATAAATGCCCCTGGAGCTAAGATAAATATAAGAGCTGGTGAATAAGATTCAGGTGTTACTCTTATACCAAATACAGTTCCGTTTCCTAAAACTTCTCTAATCATTCCTAATACTGTTAATGAAAGAGTAAATCCAAGTCCTGAACCAATACCATCTAAGAAAGATGCAAATACACCATTTTTAGATGCAAAACTTTCAGCTCTTCCAAGTACAATACAGTTAACAACGATAAGAGGAATAAATAGTCCTAGTACTTTATATAAGTCTGGAGTATATGCCTCCATTACCATTTGAACTATAGTAACTAGTGATGCAATTATCATAATATATGCTGGTATTCTTACTTGTGATGGTATTACACTTTTAAATGCAGATATCAATAAGTTAGAACAAGCAAGAACTGCAATAACAGCAAGTCCCATTGATAATCCGTTCATAGCTGAACTTGTAACTCCAAGTGTAGGACATAATCCTAAGAATAATACAAATATAGGGTTTTCTTTAAAAATTCCTGATATTATTATTTTCCCATAATTAGTTTTCATTATTTACTCACCCCAGTTTCATAAGCTTTTAAAGCTCTGATAAGTCCTGTGTAAACAGCAGTTGGAGATATAGTAGCTCCTGCAAAAGCGTCCACAGATTTATTAAACTCGTAAGATGAATCTTTTCCAATCCAGTGGTCTTGCCACTCAATTCCAGCAACTTTAGCTCCTAATCCCGGAGTTTCAGCTTGGTTTGTAACTCTTACTCCTGCAATTTTACCATCTAAAGTTACTCCTAAGATAAATGTTATATCTCCAGCATATCCTGGCTGAGCAACAGTTGTAACATATCCTACTTTATTTCCATTAGCATCATATCCAGGTACAAATTCTAATCCTTCAGCTGTAACAGCTTCATCTGCTTTAAATTCATTTGCTGCTGTTAAAACTTGTCTTTTTGCTTCATTTTGAGCTTTTTCATTATTTTGTGCAATAACTGTTTTTGTAAAATCATTTACTAATCCTAATACTCCAGCTGAGACTGCAGCTATTACTAATAGAACTAGTCCATAGTGTACAAATCTATTTTTCATTAGCTTTCACCTCACCAAATTTTTTAGGTTTAGTATATCTATTGATTAGAGGTACAACTCCGTTCATAATTAAGATAGAGTATGCAACTCCTTCTGGATATCCACCTTTCATTCTAATCATTGATATTAGAAGTCCTAAAAGTAATGCATATATAATCTTTCCTTTTGGAGTATGTGGACTTGTAACCATATCAGTAGCCATATAGAAAGCTCCTAAGAAAAGTCCTCCTGAAAGGATATGCATTAATGGGTCTCCACCCATTGCCCAAGTTAATACAAATACTGTACCAATTATTATTGCTGGTACTTTCCAATCTATTTGTTTTTTATAGATTAGGTAAATTCCACCTATCAATAATGCAAGTGCTGAAGTTTCTCCTAGACATCCTCCCATTCTTCCTATGAAAGCTTGAACATATTGGTTTCCACCTTCTAGTAGAGCTGAGTCTAATGAGATTCCTCTCTTCATAGCATCAAGTACTGTTGCTCCAGCTTTTCCATCATAAGCAAATGTAGTGATAGCTACTGGCCAAGAAGCTTGTACAAATGCTCTTCCTACTAATGCAGGGTTAAATACATTGTGTCCAAGTCCTCCAAATACCATTTTTCCAAGTCCAATAGATACTACACAACCTACAATTACATATTGTAATGGCATAATAACTGGAATTACAAATGAAAATAATATCCCTGTGATGATAGCACTTCCATCAAATATAGATGGCTCTTGCCCCATTACTTTTTGACATAAATACTCAGTAACCATACAAGTAAGTATTGATACTGCTGTTACTATAAATGCTCTTATACCAAATACATAAACAGCAAATAAGAATGCTGGTATTAGTGATATAATTACATCATACATTACTTTTTCAACTGTTTCTGATGTTCTTATATGAGGTGATGGCCCCATTTTCAAAATATTAGTCACTTTGCCCTCCTGATAACTCAATAACAATTTCTGTTATCTTTTAATTTACTTTTTCATTGCTCTTAATTTTGATTTTCCTATTTTTATAGCCTCTGTTAATGGTCTGTTAGCAGGACAAATATATGCACAAGAACCACACTCAATACAATCCATTAAATTATATTGTCCTAGTTGTTCCCATTGCTCAAATGATGCAAGTCTTGCAAACATAAGTGGCTCTAATCCCATAGGACATGCTTCTACACATTTTCCACAACCTATACAAGGTCTTGTTTTATATGGGTTAGTTTCTTCTTTCGTAAGAGCTAATAATCCAGATGTTCCTTTAATAACAGGAGCTTCTTCAGAGAATTGAGCCATTCCCATCATTGGTCCTCCCATTACTAGTTTATCTACAACTTCTCTATTTACTCCACAATAGTCTAAAATATATGAAAATGGTGTTCCTATTGCTACTTTTACATTTTTAGGATTAGCTATTGCTTTTCCAGAAACTGTAACTACTTTCTCAATTAGTGGAATTCCATTTACAATACCATCATAGATAGCTGCTGCTGTCCCTGTATTTTGTACTACAACTCCTACAGCTGATGGAAGTTTTCCAGATGGAACTTGTCTGTCTAAAACAGCTTTTATAAGTTGTTTCTCTCCTCCTTGAGGATATTTTGTTTTTAACGGTGCTATCTCAATACCAGTACCTTCTGCTGCCTTTTTCATAGAAGCAATAGCTTCAGGTTTATTTTCTTCTATTCCTACTATAGCAGTATTTACTCCTAATATTTTCTTAATAATTTTTATACCATTTATTATTTTTTCTGGATGTTCTAACATAAGTCTGTTATCTGAATTAAGATAAGGCTCACACTCTGCTCCATTTAATAATAATGTATCAATTTTTGCATCTGCTGGAGGATTTAATTTGATATGAGTAGGAAAACTTGCTCCTCCTATTCCTACTATACCCTTCTCTCTTATCATAGCAAGTAAATCTTTTTTATCAGCAGTTTCCCAGTTTTCTATTTTTGGTAATTCTGCCCAAGTATCTTGCTCATCATTTTCAATCATGATAGTTTTTATTCTTCCCATTAAAGGAAAAACATGCTCTTCTATCTTTTTGATTGTTCCACTTACTGGGGAATGAATAGGTGATGACATAAAAGCTTGAGAATCAGCTATTTTTTGTCCTTTTAAAACCTTATCACCAATTGCTACAAGTGGATCTAATGGTGCTCCTATATGTTGTAATAGTGCTACATACAACATTTTTGGTGCTTTTAATTCTTCAACAGCCATATTTTCTGTTTGAACTTTATTTTCAGGCGGATGAACTCCTCCTCTGAAACCAAAAAATTTCATAATAAATCTCCTTTCTTTTTAAAGTTAACTGTTACTAAACTAAGTTTACCACATTTATCACTAATTCTCAATATTTTTTAGAAATTTTTTTAATTACTTTTTGTTATATTTCTGCATTATTTTTCCTATTTCAATATCTTGAATAATATCAATTGCGCATTTACTTGCATTTTCTATCATCATTGTAACCTCTTCTTGTTCACTTTTACTAAACTGTCCCAATACAAAGTCAATAGTATTATCTTTTGGTTTCCCTATTCCACATTTTATACGTAAAAATTCATCTCCTAAGTGAGAAATAATAGATTTTATTCCATTATGTCCACCAGAACTTCCCTTCTCTTTTACTCTTAATTTTCCAACTGGAAGATCCATATCATCATAAATTACAACTAAATCAGTTTTAGGATTTAATTTATAGAAATTTATTACTTCTATTATTGAATTTCCACTAAGATTCATAAAAGTTTGTGGTTTTAGAAAAAGAACTTTTTCTCCATCAATATTTTTCTCACTAATAAGCCCTTGAAATTTTTCCTTTTCGTTTGTTATACTAAGCTCTTTCTGAAGATGGTTTATCACTTCAAATCCTATATTATGTCTTGTTTTTTCATATTTATTTCCTGGATTTCCCAGCCCTACTATCAACTTCATTCTTTACTTCTCCTTTTAACACTCTGCATTAAATGTAAATTTTGCAAGTCCTCCTAATGAGGTTTCTTTATATTCCTCTTTTAAATCCTTTCCTGTTTCTCCCATAGTTTTTACAACTTGGTCAAAAGTTACTTTATGTTTTCCATCTGTATATAAACTATATGCTGCTGCATCTAAAGCTCTTGCTGCAGCTGCTGCATTTCTTTCTATACAAGGTACTTGTACATAACCTCCTACTGGGTCACAAGTAAGTCCTAAGTGGTGCTCTAATGCCATCTCTGCTGCATACTCTATCTGAGCTAATGAACCTCCAAGTAAGAAACATGCCATAGCTGCTGCCATTGAGCAAGCTGAACCTACCTCTGCTTGACATCCACCCTCTGCTCCAGAAATAGTAGCGTTCTCTTTTATAAGATTTCCTATAAGTCCTGCTATTGCTAAGCTTTTTAAAATTTCATCCTCTTGTAAGTCATACTCTTCTCTAAGAGCATATAAAAGTCCAGGTACAACTCCACAAGCTCCACATGTTGGAGCAGTTACAACCTTTCCTCCACCTCCATTTTCCTCTGATACAGCTAAAGTATAAGCAAATATTCTTCCTAAAAATCCACCTCTACTATGATTATTTCTAGCCTTTCTATAGAAATTTGAAGCTTTTCTTGGATATTTAAGTGTTCCAGGTAGTACTCCAGTAGTATTAATTCCTCTTTCTACTGCCTCTTTCATAGCTTCCCAAATCTCTTTTAAAAATTCAAATATCTCTTTTCCTTCACACTCTACAACATATTCCCATAACTCTTTTTGATTATCTTCACACCATTTTTTTATCTCATCCATAGAGTTTAGTTGATATATAGCTTGAGCCCCTTTTCTTTCTTGATAGTGCTCCATTATTGTTCCTCCACCAACAGAGAATACCAACCACTCATCTATTTGATTATTATCTTTATCAAAAGCTTTAAATAACATTCCATTAGTATGATATCTATGAACTACCTCAGGTTTCCATAATATATCTGTTGGAATAGGTTTCATAGTTTCAATTATTATCCAATCTGTCAAATGTCCTTTTCCTGTTAAAGCTAATGAACCATATAGTTCTACTTCAAATCTTGCCGCATTTGGATTTTTAGCTTTAAATTTTTTTGCTGCCCTCTCTGGTCCCATAGTATGCGAGCTTGATGGTCCATTTCCAATTTTAAATAATTCTTTTAATGTATCCATTTATATTCCCCCTCCATTTTATCTTAAAAGAGAGTAGCTAAAACTCTCCTAAGTTTTTACTACTCTCTAATTTCACTACTGTCTTATCTCTCCATTATAATCTTTAGAGATAGTTGCAAGTATCTTCTCAATTGCACTATTTATCTCTTTTTCATCTAAAGTTTTTTCTTTATTTCTTAAAACTATACTTATAGCAACAGACTTCTTATTAGCTTCTATTTTATCTCCTTCATATACATCAAATATATCTATCTTTTCTATTATAGGAGACACTTTTTTCAAGCTTTCTATCATATTACCTACAAGTACATCTTTAGAAAGAACAATAGCTAAATCTCTAGTAACCTCTGGATATTTTACTATTTTCTCATATTTATTAGAATTTTTCATATATTTTACACATTTAGTTAAATCTATCTCTGCAATATATACTCTCTCTCTCTTTATTTCCATCTTCTCTTGAACATCTGGATGAATCTCTCCAAATATTCCAATTACATCATTACCTATTCTCAATTCTGCACTTCTTCCAGGATGGAAATTAGAGTTAGTACTTCTTTCTAATTTATATCTAGCTATTCCCATATACTCCATAAGCTTTTCTACATATCCTTTAATTGTATAGAAATCATAAGCCTCTGGTTTTGGATTCCATAGTGTTCTCTCTGGTCTTCCAGCAAGTCCTATACAAACTCTTAAATCTTCATTTGCTAACTCTTCTGCTGGCGAAAATACTCTCGATACTTCACAGAATCTTAAATCAAATTGGTTTCTATTTATGTTATCTCTTATGTTTGAAAGTACACTCCACATAAGTGTTGGTCTTAATATTGCCATATCTTCACTTAAAGGATTTTTTATCTCTATTACTCTCTCTTTTATATTTAAAATATCCACTACATTTTTAGGAATAAATGAGTAGTTGATAACTTCTTGAAGTCCAATCTCTCTTAAAATTTCTTTTGTATTATCTATTAAATCTATATTCTCAGCTTTTTTACCAGCTTGAATATTTTCTATTGGCATTACTGGCTCTATATTTTCAAAACCATACATTCTTATTATCTCTTCATAGATATCAGCAGTTCTTGTTAAATCCCCTCTATATGTAGGTGGAATTACAACTAATGTATCTTGCGATAGTGTTCTTATTCCTAATCCTAAATTACTTAAAATCTTTCCTACTACATCTGGAGAAAGTTCTTTTCCTATAAATTTATTTAATTTTTCTAAGCTCAATGGAATCTCATATTTTTGTGGTTTTTCAATATATTTATCTATTGCACCATCTAATATCTCTCCATTAGCAATTTCAGCTATCAATGCCATAGCTCTTTCACTTGCATCTGGAATTCCCTCTATGTCTATTCCTCTTTCATTTCTATATGAAGAATCTGTTGAAATTCCTAATCTTCTTCCTGTTTTTCTAATATTTTCTGGTGTAAAATATGCTACTTCCAAGAATATATTTTTTGTTTCAGAAGTTATTTCTGTTCCTATTCCTCCAATTATTCCTGCTATTGCAATAGCTTTTTCATCATCTGCTATTACTAACTCTCCATTAGTTAACTCTCTTTCAACTCCATCAAGAGTAGTAATTTTTTCTCCCATTTTAGCTTCTCTTACAACTATACTTCCATTAGCTACTTTATCTAAGTCAAAAGCATGCATAGGTTGATTATATTCAAACATAACAAAGTTTGTTATATCTACTACATTATTTATAGGTTTTAATCCCATAGCTCTTATTCTCTTCTTTAACCACTCTGGAGACTCTCCTACAGTAACATTTCTTATTACTCTTCCCATATATCTTTTACATCTATCTTTATCATCTATATTTACTTTTGCCACTTTTGTAGTAGGATCAATAGCCTCAGTATAAGTAACTGATGGGTATTTTACTTTTCTTCCATAATAAGCTGCTATCTCCCTTGCTATTCCTATATGTGAAAGACAATCAGGTCTATTTGGAGTGATTTCAAGTTCAAATATTACATCATCTAAACCTGCATATTTTCTATATTCCACACCTATTGGAGCATCTTCTGGAAGGATTATTATTCCATCTCCATCCTCTCCTATTCCAAGCTCAACTTGAGAACAAAGCATTCCAAATGATTCTACATCTCTTATTTTACTCTTTTTAATTTTAAAATCTCCAGGAAGTACAGCTCCTATTTTAGCTACTACTACTTTATCCCCTAATTTATGATTTGGAGCTCCACATACTATTTGTAATGGCTCTTCCTCTCCTATATTTACTTTTACAAGTGTTAACTTATCAGAGTTAGGGTGTTTTCCATACTCAACTATATGCCCTATTACTACATTATCAAGTCCTTTTCCTTGAATATCTATGGCTTCAACTTCTTGACCTATCATAGTTAAGGCATTATCTAACTCTTTTATATCCTCTTTTATATCTACATACTGTTTTAGCCAGTCTAAAGAAATTAACATTATTCTCCTCCAGAATTACTTAAATTGTTTTAAAAATCTTACATCATTTTCAAAGAAAGCTCTTAAGTCATTTATTCCACGTCTTAACATAGCTACTCTTTCTATTCCCATTCCAAAAGCAAATCCACTTACTTCATCTGGGTCATATCCAACAGCCTTTAGAACCTCTGGGTCTACCATTCCACAACCCATTATTTCTACCCAACCACTATCTTTACACATTCTACAACCTTTTCCTTTACATACAGCACATTGAATATCTACCTCTGCAGATGGCTCTGTAAATGGGAAGAAGTGTGGTCTAAATCTAACTTCTGTATCTCCAAACATTTTCTTTAATGACTCTGTTAATATTGCTTTAAAGTTTGCAAATGATATATTCTCTCCTATCATAAGTCCTTCCATTTGATGGAACATAGGTGTATGAGATATATCATAGTCTGGTCTATATACTTTACCTGGGCATATCATTCTAAATGGTGGTTTATGCTCTAACATATATCTTACTTGTACTGGTGATGTTTGAGTTCTTAAAACAACATCATCATTTATATAGAATGTATCTGTAATATCTCTTGATGGATGAGTATCTGGTATATTTAAAGCATCAAAGTTATACTTTACTAACTCTACCTCTGGTCCATCAGCTACATCAAATCCCATTTCTATAAAAATCTCTTTCATAAAATTCATTGTCTCTGTAATAGGATGAGTAGTTCCTAATACATTTCTCTTTCCTGGAAGAGTTATGTCTATTACCTCTTCAGCTAATCTTTTATTTTTTTCTTTTTCTTTTAATTCACTATTTTTATTTTCTAGTGCTGAATTGATAAACTCTCTAAGTTCATTAACTAATTGACCTACAACTGGTCTTTCTTCAGGAGTAAGATTTTTCATTCCTTTTGAAATCTCTGTCAATTCCCCTTTTTTTCCAAGTAATTTTACTCTAATCTCTTCTAATTCTTGTAAAGATTCTGCTTTTTCAATATTTAATCCAGCAGTTTCTTTTAGCTGTGCTACCTTTTCTTTCATTTTTCCTCCCTAGTTTAAAAGGCTTTTATATTTTAAAATTTTTATATACTTTTATGATAAAACTGGAATTTGCCTCCATCTATTTCCAATATACCATATTCTCTCCCATATACAGCTCCTGGATTAAATAGTGTAATTCCATTTTTTGAAAACAGATATTGAATATGAGTATGACCAAATATAACAATATCACATCCTAATAATTTTCCTCTCTCCTCTATTGAGATATAATTATATTTTACTCTGTATTCATGACCATGAGCCAGAAGGATTTTTAATCCCTCCAGCTCAAATACCATCTCATCATCATATTTTCTATCAAATATATCACAATTTCCACGTACTATATAATACTTAGAATTTGGACATACAAAGGAAAGCTCCTCTCCATCTTTGCTATGGTCTCCAGCACAGATAACAACATCTGGTTTCTCTTTTTCATATATTCTTATAAGTGTGTCTAATCTTTGATGTGAATCTGAAATTACCAAAACTTTCATCTTTACTACCTAATTTTATCCTATAAATATAGGTGCCTTTCCTTTTTCTAATAATTTTATACCATTTTTTCCTATAATTTTTTCAAAGAAATAGCTTTTACTTAAATTTCCCATAATAAATAGATCCGCTTCATCTACTCTCTTTAATACATCTTCATAGTTATTTGTTGTTAGTTCTTCATGAATAACCTCTTTTTCATGCCCTACTAAATAATCTACTAACATATTATCTTCTATCTCTTTATTAATTACAAAAGATGAAAATCTCTTAATTTCTGGGAAAAGACTTATAAAATGATTGCAACTTCTATTGACTTTAACTCCATTATCATTACCAATAACTATATTTTCCATTGAACTCAATGGTCTTTCACCAATTAACAACATTGATTTATAATTTCCTTTTAATATATTTATCTCTTTTTCAGTCAATATATCATTTTTTCCCATAACTAATAAATCGCATCTTTTCATATGCTCAGTTACTACTTCTGCTACATCTCCTATATCAACACACAATTCAGCATCTATATTTTTTTCTTTCAATACTTCTTTTATCCCTTGTATTTCTGCTTGCTCTATCTCTTCCCAACCATGAGATATAAATGGTGCTCTTCCAGCTAACATAAGTCCATCTGTTGCTGACATAAGTTTCTCTCTAGCTATATCCTTTACATAAAGAGGGTATATTTTAAATCCTAGTTCCTTCTCTAAGAAAGCTGCACTTTCAGCTAAGCTTCCTCTTTCTATTTCATTTCCAAATAAAACTAATGCTCTTCTCATATATATCACCTCATTTTAGTATATGAAACAATAACTATTCTACTGTTTCTTCTATTATTTCTTCGTCTGAAATTTCTATCTCATCTGAAGTTACTTCCTCGCTAAAAGATGCTATATTCTCTGCCTGTTCATCTTCATTTTCTTCTGATTTTACTCTTGTTATAGAAACAACTTTCTCATCTTTACCATGAACCTTCATAATAATAACTCCTTGAGTTGCTCTACCGTATAGCACTATATCATCTACAGCTATTCTAATAACTACTCCTGAAGAAGTAATAGCCATTAACTCTTCATCAGTAGATACAGATAAAACTGATACAACTGAACCTGTCTTAGCACTACATCTTAAATTAATAACTCCTTTACCAATTCTAGATTGTAGTGGATATTCATCTATTTTTGTTCTCTTACCATAACCATTTTCTGTAATAGTTAAAATACTACTATTTTCTATATCTTTTATAAGAAGAGCTGATACAACTGTATCTCCTTCTCTCAATGTAAGACCTTTTACTCCCATAGTGTCTCTACCTGTAGCTCTCAACTCTTCACAACTAAATCTTATAGAATATCCTGCCTGTGTAGCTATCAATAACTGTTCATTTACTATATCCTCTATAAGTCCTACATATATTATATCATCATTCTCTTTCAACTTAATAGCTTTCAATCCTGAACTATTAATATTTTTAAATTCACTTAGGTTAGTCTTTTTAACTGTTCCATCTTTAGTTACAAATATAACCTCGTTCTCATTTGAGAAATCTCTAGTTTTTATAATAGCTCTAATCTTTTCATCTGTCTTAAGATTTATTATATTTCCTATCAATCTACCTCTAGACTGTTTAGAAGTCTCAGGAATCTCATATACTTTTATATTATATACTCTTCCTTGGTTTGTAAATATCATAAGTGTATCTAGGTTCATAGCTGACTCTATATTCTCTACAAAGTCATCTTCTACTGTATTTTGGCTAGCTACTCCTCTTCCACCTCTTTTTTGAGCCTTATATTTACTTAGCTCCATTCTCTTTACATAACCTTTATTTGTAAATGTAAGTATTACCTCTTCATCTTTTATTAAATCCTCTGGATTTATCTCTTTTCTCTCTTTTTCAATAACTGTTCTTCTATCATCATCATACTTATCTTTTAACTCTTGAAGCTCAGTTTTCATTATCTCATATATTTTTGAATCATTAGCTAGAATCTCCCTCAATTCTGATATATATTTTTCTATCTCTTGATACTCTGCTTCTACTTTATCTCTTTCAAGTCCAGTCAATCTTTGTAGCTTCATATCTAGTATAGCTCTAGCTTGTATATCAGTAAATCCATATTTTTCTACTAATTGCTCTCTAGCTTGATTTCCATCTGTAGCAGCTCTAACTAATTCTATTATTCTATCTATATTATTTAAAGCTATTCTATATCCTTGTAAAATGTGAGCTCTTTTTTCAGCTTTATCTAAGTTAAATTGAGTTCTTCTTGTAATTACTTCAAATCTATGTTTAATATACTCCTCTATTATCTGCTTTAAGTTTAATACTCTTGGAGTATTATTTACAAGGGCAAGCATTATTATTCCAAATGTACTTTGTAAATCTGTATATTTATAAAGTTTATTTAAAATAAGCTCTGGTTCTTCACCTTTTTTAAGTTCTATTACAACTCTTATTCCATCTCTATCTGACTCATCTCTTAAATCAGAAATTCCAACTATCTTTTTATCCTTTACTAATTCCGCTATTTTCTCTATCAAAGTTGCTTTATTTAATTGATATGGTATTTCTCTTATTATAATATTTATTTTACCATTTTTCAACTCTTCTATCTCAATTTTTCCTCTTACTCTTACTTTACCTCTACCTGTCATATAGGCATCTTTTATACCTTTATCTCCATCTATTATTCCACCAGTAGGAAAATCTGGTCCTTTTATATACTCCATTAAGTCTAGAGGAGTAAGCTCTGGATTATCTATAAGAGCAAGTGTTCCATCTACTACCTCTCCTAAATTGTGAGGTGGTATATTTGTAGCCATTCCTACTGCTATTCCTGTTGCTCCATTAAGTAATAAATTTGGTAATTTTGCTGGTAACACTGTTGGTTCATCTAATGAGTCATCAAAGTTTTTTCTAAAATCTATTGTATTTTTATCTATATCTTCTAGAAGCTCATTACTTATCTTTGCCATTCTAGCTTCAGTATATCTCATTGCCGCTGCTGAATCTCCATCTATAGAACCAAAGTTTCCATGTCCAGAAATCAAAGGATATCTATAGTTAAAGTCTTGAGCCATTCTTACCATTGTACTATACACAGCTGAATCTCCATGTGGATGGTATTTACCTAGAACTTCTCCTACGATTCTTGCGGATTTTTTATAGGGCTTATCAAAACTCATACCAAGTTCATTCATAGCAAATAGTATTCTTCTATGTACAGGTTTCATTCCATCTCTTACATCTGGAAGAGCTCTACTTACTATAACACTCATTGAATAATCAAGGTATGATTCTTTCATTTCATCTTCTATATATCTATTATTTATATTCGACATTTGATTATTACTCCTCTTACTCTATAATTTTCCCTTCAATAGATTATACCATATAATCCAAGATTTTCATAATACACAGAATTAAATATCTAAGTTCTTTACATATTCTGCATTTTCTTCTATAAACTCTCTTCTTGGGTCTACTTTATCTCCCATTAGTTTATCAAATAGCATATCTGCTGCTCTTGCATCATCTATTGTAACTTTTAATAGTGTTCTATTTTGAGGGTCCATAGTTGTTTCCCAAAGCTGTTCTGGATTCATTTCTCCTAGTCCTTTATATCTTTGAAGAGTATATTTTTTATCCTCTCCTTCAAACGCTTCTGTTATCTCTTTTAGTTCTCTATCTGAATAAGCATATTTTATCTGTTTTCCATAAGAGATTTTATATAATGGTGGTTGTGCAATAAACACATTTCCATTGTAGATTAACTCTATCATATATCTGTATATGAACGTTAATAAAAGAGTTCTTATGTGAGCTCCATCTACGTCAGCATCTGTCATAAGTATTATTTTCCCATATCTCAATTTTTCAATATTAAAATTATCTCCAATACCTGTTCCAAAAGCTGTAATCATAGCTCTTACTTCATTATTTTCAAGTGCTTTATGAAGTCCTGCTTTTTCAACATTTAAAATCTTTCCTCTAAGAGGTAATATAGCTTGATGATATCTATCTCTACCCTGTTTTGCTGAACCTCCTGCTGAGTCCCCCTCAACTATATATATTTCACATTCTTCTGGATTTTTAGATGAACAATCTGCTAATTTTCCTGGTAAAGAACCTACTTCAAGTGCTGATTTTCTAAGAACAAGTTCTCTTGCTCTTTGTGCAGCTTCTCTTGCTTTTTTAGAATTTAATATTTTCTCTATAATAACCTTTGTATCATTAGGGTTATCCTCTAATATCATTTTTAATTGTCCACCCACAACTGTAGATACTATTCCTGTAACCTCTGAGTTTCCCAATTTTGTTTTAGTTTGCCCTTCAAATTGTGGTTGTGGAACTTTTACAGAAACTATAGCTGTTACTCCCTCTCTGATATCTGTTCCTTGAAGTTTTCCATCTTTATCTTTTAATAGTCCCTGTGCTTTTCCTACATCATTGATAATTCTTGTCAAAGCAGTTCTAAAACCTTGAACATGTGTTCCACCCTCATGTGTATTAATATTATTTACAAAAGAATATATTATCTCAGACTGATTTACTGTGTATAGAAAAGCTATCTCCACTCCTATATTATCAACTTCTCCAGTCATATAAATAGGTTCTTTTATAAGCTTTTCTGTATCTTCAGTTATTTCTCTTAAAAAGTCAGCTATTCCTCCTTCAAATTCAAAAATCTCTTTTTTAAATGGTTCTTTTCTTGAATCTGTAAGAGTTATTACTAGCCCTTTATTTAAGTAGGCTAACTCTTTTAATCTATTTTTTAAGGTATTATAATCATAAACTAAAGTTTCAAAAATCTCATGGTCAGCTTTAAATCTTACTGTTGTTCCATGTTCTTCTGTTATTCCTATCTCTTTTACTGCTTCTTCTGGTATTCCTCTATTGTATTTTTGATACCAAACTTTCCCATTTTTTCTTACTTCTACCTCTGTCCATAATGAAAGAGCATTAACTACTGAAACTCCAACTCCATGAAGTCCTCCAGATACTTTATAGTTATCATTTTCAAACTTTCCTCCAGCATGCAATACTGTCAAAACTATTTCTAATGCTGATTTTCCATATTTAGGATGGATATCTACTGGAATTCCTCTTCCATTATCTACTACCTCTATAACATTATCTGGAAGTATACTTACCTCTATATGAGTACAATACCCAGCCAGCGCTTCGTCAACTGAGTTATCTACTATCTCCCAAACCAGATGATGTAACCCTCTTTCAGAAGTTGTACCTATATACATTCCTGGTCTTTTTCTAACTGCTTCAAGTCCCTCTAGGACTGTTATATCTTCTGCTTGATAATTATTGCTCACTTTCTACCTCCAATTATATTAAAAAATTCATTACCTCTACTCATTAATGTCTGTGTTCCATAAGATGTTATATATATACTATCATCAGTTACTATAACTGTTTTTTTATTCTTTTCAGCTAAATCTACTAATCTTTTTTCTGCCAGTTGTTTTTCATAAAAGCCTTTATTCTCTTCGTTTGTAATATGTATATAATCAATAATAAGTATAATTTTTTTGCTTGGGATCAAAACTTTATTTTCTAAAAAGATATACACTACTCTTCACTTTCCTCAAACTCTTTTGAATGTATATTCTTTCCTATTTTTTTTAAATACTCTTTAGCTTTTCCATTATCTATACATACTTTACAAAACTCTTCTTCTCCCTCATAGAGCATTCCACAAACTTTACACTTTCTATATCCATGAGAAAGTAAATACTCCTCTCTCTCCATAGCTATTTTTCTTAGATATTCTATCTTTTCCATTATTCCCAAATTTCTTTTTAATGTATCAGAACTATTTAAATTTTCTAATACCTCTTCTTTTTTTATATGTTGTTCCTCTAATTTTTCTTCTTCTTTTTCCTCTTTATCCAAATACTCTTCTCTATTTTCATCAAGTTTTCCAGTTCGTATAACTATATCCTTAACTACTTCTTCATCAAAATAATTATTTATCGTTTTGATATATTTAGCTTTTTCAAGTGTCAGATGATGAATAAAAAATGTACTTTCAGCCCTAATATATAAAATTTTATCTTTTATATAGTCTGGTTGACATTTTTCACAAATTTTTCCAACAATTTTCTCCCACTCAGCCTTTAATATTCCTTCTTTCAATCTTCTACTTTTTCCTACAGCTGTATCTATCATTTCACTTATATTATTCAGCTTTTGTGTCATATACTATTTCACCACCCTCCACATAAAAATCATTTGAATCTATTCCTAAATCTCCAGTTGAACTTACTAAAACTTGTATATTTCTCTTTTCTAAATAATTTAGTATACTCTCTTTTCTATTTGAATCGAAATATGAAGAGATATCATCAATTATTAATACTGGATTTTCTTTTTTCTCACGTATTACCATATCTATCTCTGACAATTTTAAAGAGAAGATTATTGATTTCTTCTCTCCTTGTGATGCAGTAGATTTTGCCTCATGTCCATTTAAAATAAATAAAAAATCATCTTTTTGAGGACCACATAGTGAAAAACCATATCTTTTCTCTTGTGAAAAATTTTTCTTTATTTTCTCTCTTAAAAGTTTCTCAATCTCTTTTAGACTTAATTTTTTTATATTTCCTAAATGGCACTCATAACTTAAACTCAACTCTTTTTTATTATCAAAAAGTTTTCTATAATTTAGATTCAAAATTATAGATATTTTCTGGACATACTCCAATCTCTTTTCTATAACCTTAGCACCATATTTTATAAATTCATCTTCATATACCAAATACTCTGTATCCTTTGTTCTTTCTTCTTTTAAATATTTATTTCTTATCTTTAATAGCTTGTTATAATTTTTTAAATCTTGAAAATATTCACTATTAGTCTGTGCTATTTCACCGTCAAAAAAAGTTCTCCTTATAGATGGAGAACCTGTTATTAATACTATATCTTCTGGTATATATGTAACAACATTTAACTTTCCATAAAATTCATCATAGGGCACTTTTTTATTATTATAGTAATACTCTTTTTTATTATCATTAAACTTTACAGTTAGAGTCTTCTCTCCTATATTATCTCTATAAACTATATAGACTCCTGTTCTTTTAACTCCATATTTCATCATTTCATTTGCTTTAGAAGTTCTAAAGCTTTTCCCAGTAGCATTAAAATAGACCGCTTCAAGTAAGCTAGTCTTCCCCTGTCCATTTTTCCCAAAGAATAGATTGAGTTTTGGAAAAAATTTTACACTTCCATCAATTAAATTTCTAAAATTTATATAATTTATCTCTAAAATTTCCAAATCTTAATCCACCCTACTTAAAATACTAAATTACTTTACTATGAAAGTTTTTCCAGCAGCTTCAACCTTATCTCCTGGATACAATTTTTTACCTCTTCTAATTTCAATTTCTCCATTTACTTTTACATTTCCATCTATAATAAAGAATTTTGCATCTACACCTGTATCACAAATTCCAACCCATTTTAAAAATTGGTCTAATTTTATAAATTCAGTCGATATTTTTATCTCTTCCATCTTTCTTTCTCCTTAATCAAATATTATAATACAATTGATTTTATATTATACCATATTTTTATTGATTTTCCAAGTTTTCTAAGCTATCTTAATAATAAAAAAGCTCCAGAATAACTAAACCTTAACTATCCTTGAGCTTTAATAAACTTCTATATTACATTCATCTTCTCTAAAATATTTTTAAATACTTCAAAACCATATCTCAATGTATTTGGATCAAAATCAAATTTTGGGCTATGCAATGGATTTATAAATCCTTTCTCTTCATTTCTTACTCCCAATAAAAACATAAATCCTTTATTGCCATTTTGCAAATAGAAAGAAAAGTCCTCTGAGCCAGTTAATCTTATATCTCTAACAATTTGATCTTCTGGAATAGAGCTTTCAACGATTTTATATAAATCTTCTGAATTTATTACTGGAGGATAAAAAGGCATAAAATTCATATTAATTTTTACTCCGAAAGCTCTTTCTAATCCCTCATTTATACTAGTAACTCTCTCCCTTATAAATTCAATTAGAGATGTATCAATTAATCTTATTGTTCCTAAAATATTAACTTTTTCAGGAATAACATTTCTTACTTCTCCAGCCTTAAAGCTTCCTATTGTTACTATTACAGTTTTTAATGGATCAATATTTCTAGAAACTATTGATTGATAAGCTTCTACTAATTTTGCTCCAACTAATATAGAGTCTATTCCTTGATGGGGTTGAGCTCCATGACAACCCTTTCCTACTATCTCTATATCTAAATTTATATTTTGAAAACTTAATGCTCCATGGGCAATGGCTATTTTTCCCTCTTCTAATGTTGGATTTACATGCATAGCAAAGATTCCTTCAAATTTTTTATTTTTAAAAATATCTGATTGAGCTATAAATCTTGCTCCTCCTTTTCCCTCTTCCCCAGCTTGAAATATTAGCATTATTGATTTTTTTAATTCAACTCCACTATCCATTTGCTCTTTCAACCATTTAGCAAAATATAATAGATTTGTAGTATGGCCATCATGTCCACAAGCATGCATCTTTCCATTTACTTTAGATTTATATTCCACCTCATTTTCCTCTTGAAGTGGAAGAGCATCAATGTCAGCTCTAAATCCTAACCATAAATCTTCTTTCCCTTTAAATAGTGCAAGTGTACTTGTTCCAATTTCTTCATACTCTATTTCTAAATTATCTAAAAAATTTCTTATATATCTAGCTGTTTCATACTCCTCTAATGCTAATTCTGGATTTTTATGTAATTTACTTCTTGTTTCATAAAAAAAATTCTCCATAACTATTCCCCTCCTATACTTTTACTATTACATATTTAAAATTATAGTTTCTTTATATTTTTTTGTCAACAAACAAATCAAAAAAAATGTTTTTTAAACACTTGTTAAAATTAAAATTATAAAATATAAAATGAAAAAAAAATATTTTTATGTTATAATTAGAATAGATTACTTTGAAACTAGGGGGGAAAAACTATGTTTAACTTTACTTATAATATTCCTACAAAGGTATATTTTGGAGATAATCAACTTTCTAATCTTGGAAAAGAAATTAAAAAATTTGGAAAAAAAGTATTGCTTTGTTATGGTGGAGGTTCTATAAAAAAAATTGGACTTTATGGTGAAGTTATTGATGAATTAAAAAAAGAAAATCTAGAGATATTTGAACTAAATGGTATAGAACCAAATCCAAGAGTTACTTCTGTTAATACTGGAGCCAATATTTGTAAAAAAGAAAAAATAGATGTTTTACTAGCTGTAGGTGGAGGTTCAGTTATAGATTGTACTAAAGCGATTGCTGCAGCTACTTTTTATGAAGGAGATGCTTGGGATATAGTTACAAAAAAAGTACCTGTAATTAATTGTCTTCCTCTTGTTACTATTCTTACCCTTTCAGCAACTGGTTCAGAAATGGATGCTGGTGGAGTAATTAGTAACTTAGAAACTAATGATAAGATAGGAGTTGCTTCTCCTCTTATGCAACCTAAAGTTTCTTTCCTTAATCCTAAAAATACTTTTACAGTTTCTCCATATCAAACTGCTTGTGGAGCTGCTGATATACTTTCACATATTATGGAAACATATTTTAATACAACTGGAAGTATGTACATGCTGGATTGCTTTATGGAAGGAATGATGAAAACTGTTGTCAAATATGCACCTACTGCTATGAAAGAGCCTGAAAATGAAGAAGCTAGAGCTAACCTAATGTGGACTTCATCTTGGGCTATAAATGGTTTTGCTAGAGCTTGTCAAAAATGTAATTGGAGCTGTCATCCTATGGAACACCAACTTTCAGCATACTATGATATAACTCATGGACTTGGATTAGCTATCCTTACTCCTCGTTGGATGAGATATATTTTAGATGAAACTAATTCCGAAAGATTTAAAAACTTTGCTGTTTCTGTCTTTGGAATAGATAGCTCTTTGGATAATATGACAGCCAGCTTAAAAGGTATAGAAGCTTTAGAAAAATTCTTTTTTGAAGATTTAAAACTTACTAAAACTCTAACTGAACTTAACATTGATAGAACTCATTTTGATATAATGGCTGAAAAAGCTTGTGGTAATGGAGTTTTAAAAGGATTTAAAGAACTTAAAAAAGAAGATATAAAAAATATTTATGAAATGTGTTTGTAAAGATAATTAATAATAAGGGGTATTTTAAATTATGAAATTCTTTAAATGGAAAAGAAAAAAAAAGAGTAGAATCAATGAAAATGAATTAGAATGTGAAAAATTATGGGTATTTTTAACTTTAATGATGACAAGTGGATTTTATGGTGCTTTTACCTATACCATTAGAGGTGGAGTTTTCTCCAATGCTCAAACTGCAAACTTTGTTCTTTTTGCTGTTAATTTAGGTTCAGGAAAATTTTCACAAGCATTCTATTATTTAATTCCCATATCAGCATATTTTATAGGAACTATCATATCTGAAGCTATTAGTGGTCCTATAAAAAGATTACATAATATTCGTTGGGATACTATTTTAATTTTCATTGAGATAATAACCGTAACATTCTTAGGTTTCTTACCTGAAGATGCCCCTTATCAGATATCTCAAATTCTTATTAGCTTTATTTGCTCTATGCAATACAATACCTTTCAAACTACTAGAAAGGTTCCAGTTGCAACTACATTTTGTACGAATCATATAAGACAAGCTGGAAAAAGTTTTGTTAACTTTATTAAAAATGTTGATAATCAAGAGGCTAAAAATAGATTAAAAATCCATTTAGAAATGATAGGAATATTTACATTAGGAGGATTTATATCTACTATTCTCTGTCATATATTTCTAGGTAAAGCAATTCTATTTACTTTAATTCCTCTAATCATAATGCTTGTACGTTTAATTAAAAGTGATATAAAAAATAGATAATTATGTAAAATATAAGAAAATAACATAGAGAGGGAACAAATAACTATGAAAATATATGATAATATAATAGGAAAAACAAATGCTGACTTTGTTTATAAAGTTTTAAAAAGAAATATCCTAGAATTAAAACTTTTACCTGGTTCTGAAATTAAAGAACAAGAGCTTTCTCTAATTTTTAATATGAGTCGTACTCCTATACGTGAAGCTCTTCTTTTGTTAAAACATGAGGGACTTATTAAAACACTTCCTCAAAGTGGAACCTTTGTAACAAAAATTGATAAAAGTAAATTTGAAGCAGGACAAATACTTAGAGTATGTGTAGAAGTCAAGATGATACAACTAGCCTGTGAGTATTTTCCTCAAGAATATTTAGATAAATTAAAAGAAAATATAGAAAAACAAAGATTAATTCTTTCCACAACTAAAAATGCTGAAGAGTATCATAAACTAGATATTGATTTTCATAAACTTATTTTTAAAGGTATAGGTTTTCAAGAACTTTTTAAAATAACATCTAGAGAACTTTTTGATTATTTAAGAGTTAGAAACTTAAATTCTCCTGTAAAAATAAAGGATGATTATACCTTAAAAGGTCATGAACAAATATATGAAATAATTAAATATAAAAAACCTGAATTAGCTCAAGAAATTTTAGAAAAGCATTTTTGTAGATTAAAAAATAGACTTCCTATTTTAATTGAAGAATATCCAAATTATTTTATATAATTTTTAAGTTAAGAAGATATTGTGATTTTACTTACAATATCTTCTTTTTTTCCTAAAAATATATTGACATAAAAAAGATATTAAGTTATCATTTTAATATACTAATATATTAAGTTCAATTTTAATACTTAAAAAACTAAAAATAATCAAAATATATTAATGTAAGTTTTAATAATTATTAAATTAGGAGGGGAAAAAAGTATGAAATTTAGCTATTATCCTGGATGTACTTTAAAAACTAAAGCTCAAGAACTTGAAAAATATGGATTAGAGTCAGCTAAAATTTTAGGAGTAGAATTAGCAGAACAAAAAGAGTGGCAGTGTTGTGGTGCTGTATATCCATTAGGAAGTAATGAGATAGCAACTAGACTCTCAGCAGTTAGAAGTTTGGCAAGTGCTCATAGTGAAGGAAATAAATTAGTTACAATTTGTACAGCTTGTCATCATGTATTGAAAAGAACAAATGAAGACTTAAAAATTGATGAAAATTTTAGAAACAAAGCCAATAACTATCTTCAACTAGAAACAGCATATAATGGAGAAGGGGAAGTTATACATTATTTAGAAATGCTAAAAAAATATGTTGGTTTTGATAAAATTAAAGAAAAAGTTACAAACCCCTTAAATCGTAAAATTGGTGCATACTATGGCTGTATGTTATTAAAACCTAAAAAACAGATGCAAGTAGATGACCCTGAAAATCCATCTATTATAGAGGAGTTTATAGAGGCTCTTGGTGGAATCCCAGTAATTTATCCTTATAGAAATGAATGTTGTGGTGCTTATCTTGCTGTTAATAATAAAGAGCTTACTGAAAAAATGAGTGAAAAAATTATAAAATCTGCACTTGAAAATGAAGCAATAGAGATTGTTACAGCTTGCCCACTATGTAAATATAATCTTGAACTTAAAAATGAGATTTCAGTAAAATATTTTACTGAGATACTAGCTGAAGCTTTGGGAGTAAAAAAAATTAACAAGTAATTTTAAGGAGGAAAAATTGGAAAGAGAGAAAAAAACTTTTAATAAAAATAAAAAAGATATTCTTTTAGTAGAAGAAATAAGTAAAGAAAAAGTTGCAAATTGTATGCAATGTGGAAAATGTAGTGCTAGCTGTCCTGCTACTGATGGAATGGATATTCTTCCACATCAAATTATCAGATATCTTCAAATGGGAGATTTAGAATCTGTTAAAAATAGTAAAACTATTTGGACTTGTGCTTCTTGTTTTAACTGTGCATCTCGTTGTCCTAGAAATGTTGATTTATGTAAATTGATGGAAGCAGTAAGATTAACAATTATTAGAAAAAAAGATGAAAATAAACTAAAACCTGAAGATGTACCAAAGTTAATGGTGGATAAAAAAATCCCTCAACAAGCTTTTATGAGTGCATTTCGTAAATATAGCAAATAATATTACTTTATATGAGGAGGAAGAATATTGCAAAGAGTTGGAGTTTTTGTATGCTGGTGTGGAAATAATATAGCAGGAACAGTAGATGTAGAAAAAGTTGCTGAAGCTGCTAAAGATATACCAGGTGTTGTATATTCAATGAATTATCAATATATGTGCTCTGAGATTGGGCAAACAATGTTAAAGGATGCAATCAAAGAACATAATTTAACTAGAGTAGTTGTTGCTTCTTGTTCTCCAAGAATGCATGAAACAACATTCCGTAATGCTGCTGAAAAAGCTGGATTAAATCCTTACCTTGTAGAGATAGCTAATATTAGAGAACATTGTTCATGGGTTCATAAAAATAAAGAGGAAGGAACAGAAAAAGCTATCTCTCTCGTAAAAGCAGCTGTTGCAAAAGCACTTTTGAATACACCACTTGTATCTGGAGAAAGTCAAGTAGAAAAAAGAGCTTTAGTTATAGGTGGAGGAATAGCTGGAATTCAAACTGCTCTTGATATTGCAGATGCTGGATACAAGGTTGATATTGTAGAAAAGCAACCAAGTATCGGTGGTAAAATGGCTCAGCTAGATAAAACTTTCCCTACATTAGACTGTTCTGCCTGCATTCTAACACCAAAAATGGTAGATGCTTCTATGCATCCTAATATCACTTTGCATACTTATAGTGAAATTGAAGCTGTAAATGGATATGTTGGAAATTTCACAGTTTCAATTAGAAAAAAAGCTAGATATGTAGATATGGATAAGTGTACAGGGTGTGGAATCTGTGTAGAAAAATGCCCTTCAAGAAAAGCTACAAATGAATTTGAAGAAAATTTAACAAATAGAGGAGCAATATATAAAGCTTTTGCTCAAGCAGTACCAAATGTTCCAGTAATTGATACAACTCAATGTATAAAAATGAAGACAGGCAAATGTGGTATTTGTGAAAAACTTTGTATGGCAAAGGCTATAGATTTCAATCAAAAAGATGAGATTATAGAGCAAAAATATGGTGCAATAGTAGTTGCTACTGGATATGATTTAATAGATCTTTCAAAATTTGGAGAATACAGTTATGATCATCCAAATGTAATTACTTCTCTAGAATTTGAAAGATTAACTAATGCTGCTGGACCTACTCATGGAAAACTTTTAAAACTTTCTGACCATACTAAACCTAAGAAAGTTGTCTTTGTTCAATGTATTGGTTCAAGAGATACTAGTGATAGAGGTAAACCTTACTGTTCTAAGATTTGTTGTATGTACACAGCTAAGCATGCAATGTTATTAAGAGATAAATATCCTGATATCGAGGCATACGTATTCTATATAGATGTAAGAACTCCAGGAAAAAACTTTGATGAATTCCAAAGAAGAGCAGTTGAAGAGTATGGAGTCCAATATATAAAAGGTATGGTAGGAAAAGTTTTCCCTCAAGGAGATAAACTTATGGTAAATGGAGTAGATGCTCTTACTGGTCAAACTGTTATAATAGATGCTGATATGGTAGTACTTGCCGCTGCTACTAAAGCTAAAGATGATACTGTAGCTTTAAAAAGAAAGCTTAATGTAAGTACAGATACAAATAATTTCTTTACAGAAGCCCATCCTAAATTAAAACCAGTTGAAACAGCTTCAGCAGGAATCTATTTAGCAGGAGCTTGTCAAGGACCTAAAGATATTCCTGAAACAGTAGCTCAAGCAAGTGCTGCAGCTGCAAAAGCTATAATTCTTTTAAGTAAGGACAAACTTGTAACTAACCCTTGCGTATCAGCAGTTAATACTGATTTATGTAGTGGTTGTGGACAATGTGCTGAAATGTGTCCTTATGATGCTATTACTTTAAAAATGACTGACTTAAATGACCATGGAAAAATTATAAGAAAACTTGTAGCAACAGTTAATGAAGCTCTTTGCCAAGGATGTGGAGGATGTACAGTATCTTGTCGTCCTGGAGCAATAGACTTGAAAGGATTTTCAAACAAACAAATTATGGCGGAGGTAGATGCAATATGTCGTCTATAGAAAAAGTTGAAAAAGAAGAATTCAAACCTTTAATAGTTGCCTTTTGCTGTAACTGGTGTAGTTATGCAGGGGCTGACCTTGCAGGAACTAGTAGATTGAATTATCCTGCAAATGTAAAAATCATTAGAGTTCCTTGTTCTTGTAGAGTTAATACTAACTTTATAATAAGAGCTTTTCAAAAAGGAGCAGATGGTGTAGTAATAGCTGGTTGCCACCCTGGAGATTGCCACTATTCTACTGGTAACTACTATACAAGACGTCGTTTTTCTATATTTATAAATCTTCTTGAATATTTAGGTATTGAAAAAGAGAGATTTAAAATTGATTGGATATCAGCTGCTGAAGCAAATAAATTTGCTACAGTTATGAATGAAGTTTTAGAAAATGTCTATAAACTTGGACCAAACAAAAAATTGAAGGATGGTAGATGGAAATAATGACTGAAAAAATTAGAAAGATAGCTAAAGAAGCACTTTTAAATAATAAAGTTCAGATGGTTATTGGTTGGGAAAAAGGAGATTTTTCCTTTGAATCTACTCCTGTTTTTATAACTGAAGTAGAAAAGGTAGACTCTCTTATTTTCGATAACTACTGTGTCAATAATTTAAGTAAATATCTAATAGAGCAAACTAAAAAATATGAAAAAATAGGAGTTTTCTTAAAAGGTTGTGATTCACTAGGATTTAATCAACTTTTAAGAGATAATAGAATAGAAAGAGATAAGGTTTATGTTTGGGGAATCCCTTGTTCTGGAATGCTAGATTCAAAAAATAAAAAATATACTAAATGTGAAAACTGTCTTCATCCTAATCCTGTAGTTTATGATGAGTTAATAGGAGAAGAGATTAATAATATTGGAAATCCAGAAGAAAGATTTAGAGAGGTAAAAATTCTTGAAAATATGAGTGCTGATGAAAGATATGAATTCTGGTCAAATGAATTTTCAAGATGTATCAGATGTAATGCCTGTCGTAATATATGCCCAGCATGTAGCTGTGTAAAATGCATCTTTGACAATGATGATATCAATGTATTAGGAAAGGCTAATATTGAAACTGAAACTAGTTTTTTCCATTTAACTAGAGCTTATCATGTTGCAGGAAATTGTGTAGATTGTGGAGAATGTGCTAGAGTATGTCCAGCTCATATAAGATTGGATTTATTAAATAGAAAAATAATTAAAGATTTAAATGAAACTTATGGTGAATGGGAAGCAGGTATGGATTCTACTACCCCTTCTCCTCTTGTATCATATACTTTAGAGGATAAAGATAACTTTGCAATAAAAAAAGGAGGTAAATAATGAAAAGAATTTTAAAAAGTAAATTACCTGAATTATGGGAACTTATAAATACTCACTTTGATTTATTTCTTCCTATGGAGCAAGGAAGTTTAATTAACTTTGGTGCTTATAGCCTAGATAAAAATATAAGACTTGATGTCTTAAAAACAAATTCTTCAGTTAAAGAGTTTGTTTTTCCACAAACTGAAACATATTTAAAATTTAGACATAACAAGAAAAAACTTGAACTTACTCCTGTAGCTGTAGATGATAATGAATATGTAATATTTGGTGTAAGAAACTGTGACGCAGCAAGCCTTAAAGTAATGGATAATATCTTTTTAAGAGAGCCAGTAGATACATACTATAAAGCTCACAGAGATAGAGGAATAATTGTAACTTCTGCATGTAATAATCCTGAGGAAACTTGTTTTTGTACAGCTTTTGAAATTGACCCATCAGAAGCTTCTCCAGCTTCAGATGTTGCTACTTGGGAAAAAGGAGATTATCTATATCTAGAAGCTAAAAGTGAAAAAGGAGAAAAACTTTTAAACTCTCTTTCTACTCTTTTAGAAGATGGAAGTACTTCAGACCTTGAAGAGTTAAAAAAATCTATAAAAGAAAAATTAGCAACTCTTCCTCTTAAAAATTTAAATCCTAAAAAAATTACAAAAGCACAACAAGAAATTTTTGATATGGAAGAATTTTGGGGAGAAATTAGTAAAAAATGTTTAGCTTGTGGTTCTTGTACATTTGTATGTCCTACTTGCCACTGTTATGATGTAAAAGATTATGATGGAGGTAACTGTGGTGAAAGATATAGATGTTGGGACTCTTGCATGATTTCAGATTTTACACGTATGGCACATGGAAATCCTAGAACTTCTCAACTTCAAAGAGTAAGACAAAGATTTATGCATAAATTAGTATATTATCCTAAAAATCATGATGGATTATACTCTTGTGTAGGTTGTGGAAGATGTATAGAAAAATGTCCAATTGGATTAAATATAGTAAAAGTAATAAAAAAATTAGGGGAGGAATAAGATGAGCTGTAATTGTGGTTGTCATGATAATGACCCTTTAATGCCGAAGGTGGCTATAATAACTAACATTAGAAGAGATACTCCTGATGTTACAACATTTAGAATTGAAAATCCAGAGGGGGGAAAGCCTTTCGATTTCATGCCAGGACAATGTGCTATGATTTCTGTTCCTCCTATTGGAGAAGCTATATTCTCTATTACTTCATCTCCTACAGTAAAAGAGTATATAGAGTGTAGTATAAAAAAATGTGGAATAGTAACAGACTATATCCACCAACTTGAAGAGGGAACAGAAATAGGAATTAGAGGGCCTTATGGTAATAATTTTCCAGTTGAAGAAGATGCTCTAAAAGGAAAAGACCTTCTTTTTATAGCTGGAGGAATAGGACTTGCTCCTCTTCGTTCAGTTATAAACTATGTAATGGATAATCGTGAAAATTATGGAAAAGTAGATATTGTTTATGGTTCACGTACTCCAGATGATTTAGTTCATCAAAATGATATATTCAATGTATGGCCTAATCAAAAAGATACAAAAGTTCATCTTACAGTAGATAGAGAGTTTGAAGGTTGGAATGGACATGTGGGATTTGTTCCAAACTATGTTAAAGAATTAGGACTAGATAATAATAAAGTAGCTCTAGTATGTGGACCTCCTATTATGATTAAATTTGTATTACAAGGCTTAGAAGAGATTGGATTTAAAAAAGAACAAGTCTTCACTACACTTGAATTGAAAATGAAATGTGGTGTTGGTAAATGTGGACGTTGTAATATTGGGGATAAATATGTTTGTAAAGATGGTCCAGTATTTAGATGTGATGAAATTCAAGAACTTCCAAATGAGTATTAATAAAAACTAGTAAGGAGAGAAAAATGGCTGAAAAACAAATGGTTGATGTATTTATATTAGGTAAAAAATATTCTGTTCCTTCAACTCTAACTATAATGGATGCGATGGAATATGCTGGCTATCAACTTATCAGAGGTTGTGGGTGTAGATCAGGTTTTTGTGGAGCTTGTGCCACTATCTATAGAACAAAAGGAGAAAATAAATTAAAAGTTGTTCTTGCTTGTCAAAGTCAAGTTGAAGATGGAATGTATCTTACTCAAATTCCTTTCTTCCCTGGAAAAAAAGCTGTATACAATATGGATAAAATTGAACCTACAGCAGAAACAATGGGAGAATTATATCCTGAGCTATATAAATGTATAGGTTGTAATGCATGTACTAAAGGATGTTCTCAAGGATTAAATGTAATGCAATATATTGCTTATGCTCAAAGAGGAGAATTTGAAAAATGTGCCGAAGAATCATCTGACTGTGTAGGTTGTGGAATCTGTGCATCAAGATGTCCTGCTGGAATTACTCATTACAATGTAGGACTTTTAGCTCGTCGTATTACAGGAAAATATATTGCTCCAGAAAGTAAACATCTATCTGAAAGAGTTCAAGAAATAAAAGATGGAAAAATGGATGCTGAACTTGATGAGTTAATGAGTAAAAGTATTGATGAACTTAAAGACCTATATAATCATAGAGATATTGCTAAATAATAAAGGGTATAAATTGGAGGTTTATTGATGTATACACCAGAAATGAGAGAATTGATTAAAAAAGTTGAAGCAACTCGTTCAAAAAGACTTGGACATGATTTTCCTAGATTATCTCCAGAAGAAAAATTGGAAATTTTAAAGAAAAATCATCCAGACTATATTGAAAGTGGATTTAGAACAATTAATCTAGGAGTAAATAAGGGACAAAAAGTTCCTTTAGAGCTTGCTAACTTAATAGAAGCAAAAAGTAGAATAGAAATGGATAAAATCAATCTTCAAAAGATTGACTATGATGTAGATGTTCTTATTGTTGGTGCTGGAGGAGCTGGAGCTTCTGCTGCTATTGAAGCATTTAAAACTGGAGCAAAAGTTATGATAGCTACTAAACTTCGTTTTGGAGATGCTAATACAATGATGGCAGAAGGAGGAATTCAAGCTGCTGATAAGCCAGATGATTCTCCTGCTAAACATTATCTTGATGTAATGGGTGGAGGACATTTTACTAATATACCAGAATTAGTAAGAGCTCTTGTACATGATGCTCCAGAAGCTATTAAGTGGTTAAATGACTATGGAGTAATGTTTGACAAAGAAGAAGATGGAACTATGCTTACTAACCATGGTGGAGGAACTTCAAGAAAAAGAATGCATGCAGCTGCTGATTATAGTGGAGCAGAGATAATGCGTGTACTTAGAGATGAAGTTAGAAACTTAGGAGTAGAAGTTGTAGAGTTCTCTCCAGTAGTAGAACTTTTAAAAGATTCAGATGGAAAAGTAGCAGGAGCTATTTTATTCAATCTTGAAACAGAGGAATATTCTGTTGTAAAAGCTAAAACTGTAATTTTAACAACAGGGGGAGCTGGAAGATTACACTATCAAGGATTCCCAACTTCAAATCACTATGGAGCTACTGCAGATGGACTTATTTTAGGTTATAGAGTAGGTGCTGAACTTGCTTTTGCTGATACAATCCAATACCACCCTACAGGAGTTGCTTTTCCTTCTCAAATATTTGGAGCCCTTGTTACTGAAAAAGTAAGAGGACTTGGAGCTACTCCTCTAAATGTAGATGGAGAACAATTTGTATATCATCTTGAAACAAGAGATATAGAAGCTTCAGCTATAATCAATGAGTGTAAAGTAAATAAAAAAGGAATAAATACTCCTACTGGTGAAGTTGGTGTATGGTTAGATACTCCACTTATTGATATTATTCATGGAGAAGGAACTTTAGAAAAGAGACTTCCTGCAATGTATAGAATGTTTAAAAAGTTTGGAATAGATATGACTAAAGAACCTATTCTAATATATCCTACTCTTCATTATCAAAATGGTGGTCTTTTAATTAATGAGTATGGAGAAACTAAAATTGAAAATCTATATGTAGCTGGAGAATGTGCTGGTGGAATTCATGGTAGAAATAGATTAATGGGTAACTCATTACTTGATATAATTGTATTTGGACGTAGAGCTGGTAAGAGTGCAGGAAATAAGAGTAAAAATGTTATTGTAAAAGAATTAACATTAGAACATGTAAAGCAATACCACGAAGAGCTAAAGAAAAATGGAATAGAAACAGATAGAATATCACCTCTATTACTACCTCACTACAGACATGGGGCAGATAAGATAGATAAATAATAGTCTATAAAGGTGATTAAACTAAAAATTTAATTACCTTTTTATAAAATATTTAAAAAGGGGGAATAAAAATGAATTTTGTTGTTGCAATTTTAGTTATTTTAATTGTAGGATATTTAATTGTAAAAAAATATCATGCTCAAGGAGTTTTAATTATAGGTGGAGCTGCTCTACTTCTTGGTGGAATACTTTTAAATAACTCTCCTGTTATGGAAAAAAGTGCTACTGGTTCATTATACCTTGATATTTTTGCTCAATTGAGTAAAAACTTTATAAAAACCTCTGGTAGTCTTGGATTAGCTATCATGATAGTTTCAGCTTTTGCTAAATATATGGATCACATTGGTGCTAGTAATGCCCTAGTAAAACTTTCTATTAAACCATTACAAAAATTAAATTCACCATATATTGTTCTAGCTCTATCTTATGTGGTAGGGCAAATCTTAAATGTATTTATTCCTAGTGCCTCAGGACTTGGAGTATTATTAATGGTTACTGTATACCCTATTCTTGTTTCATTAGGAGTTTCTTCATTAGCTGCTACTTCTGTAATTGGAACTGCTGCTTGTCTTGATTTAGGACCAACTTCAGGTAATGCTGTATTAGCTTCAAAAACTGCTGAAATGGATGCTGCCCTTTATTTTGCTAACTATCAAATTCCTGTAGCAATAGTTACTGTAATTGTTATCACAATTCTACACTATATAGTTAATAAAAAAATGGATGCAAAATTAGATACAACAAGTTTTAATTCTAATATTGAAAACAAAGAGGAAGAGAAAGAAGTTCCTAAATTTTATGCTTTTCTTCCTATTATTCCATTATTAATAATTTTAGTATTCAGTCCTTTAACTGGAAGTAGTATTAAAATAGGTGTTGTAGAAGCTATGTTTATGAGTATTACTCTTAGTATGATTATTGAGGGAATCAGAAGAAAAGCTTTTAAATCAACTCTTACAGAGTTAAAAATCATTTTTAATGCAATGGGAAATCAATTTGCTAATGTTATAACTCTTATTGTTGCTGGAGAATTCTTTGCTTTAGGATTAACTAAGATAGGTGTTATCAGTGCTCTTATTGAATCTACAAAATCAGCTGGATTAGGTCCTCAACCAATGATTTTAGTTATGACTGCTATCATTGTTGTATCATCTATATTAATGGGTTCTGGAAATGCTCCTTTCTTTGCCTTTGCAGCTCTTGCTCCAGCTGTAGCGGCATCTGTGGGATTAAATCCTATTGTTATGCTTATGCCAATGCAATTATCTGCAGGAATTGCTAGAAGTGTATCTCCTATTACAGCAGTAATAGTTGCTGTTTCTGGAATTTCTGGAGTATCTCCATTTGAAGTTGTAAAAAGAACTGCTATCCCTATGTTAGGTGGATTATTAGCAGTAATTATATCAAATATGGTATTCTTTGGATAATATTTAGGGGGAAAAATATATGGATATGAAAAAATTTTTAATAGATTTAGAAAGACTTGTTAATATTGATTGTGGAAGTAATGTTCCTGAAGGAGTACAAGAAGTTACTGAAATATTTAAAAAAGAATTAGAAAAGGATTGGATTGTTGAAGTTTATCCTCAAAATGATGGAAAAAATCCCATTTTAGTTGCAAAAAATAGAGATTCTGAAGATGTTGATTTAATGTTTTTAGGTCATAATGATACTGTTTTCCTAAGAGGAACTGTTCCAACTTGGTCATATAAATTAGAAGGAAATATAGCAACTGGAGCTGGGGTATATGATATGAAATCTGGTGTTTTATCAATGGTTGAAGTTGCTAAAGAGTTTAAAGATGAAGATATAACAATAGCTCTTGTGATGAATACTGATGAAGAGATAAGCTCTATACACTCTAGACCTATAATTGAAAAAATTGGGGCAAAGGCAAAATATGCAATGATATTTGAACCAGCACGTAAAAATGGAAATGCTGTTATAGAAAGAAAAGGGCTTGTTAAATATCAAGTAGAATTTTTTGGTAAAGCATCTCATGCTGGAAACTATCCTCAAGAAGGAGTCAATGCTATTGTAGAAGCTGCTCATTGGGTCGGAGAGATTTCTAAACTTCATAACTGGGATATTAAAAATTCTTTAAACGTCGGACTTATAGAAGGTGGATCTGGAGTTAATATTGTCCCTGATTATGCTTGTTTTAAATTTGAAGGAAGGTCTCATCAAGTAGAATTCTTTGAAACAATTAGAGAGACTATGAAAAAACTTCAAGAGAATCCTAAGGTAGAAGGAATAAAAGTTAAAATCAAGGAGATCGGATATAGACCTCCATTAGTACTTAATAATAAATCTGCTCTTCTTCGTGATTTATTTGATGAAAGTAAAAAAGAGATGGGTATAAGATATGATTGGGAAGTTGCTGGTGGCTGTTCTGATGGAAACTTCTTAGGTATTTTAGGAGTTGGAGTAGTAGATGCTGTTGGTCCTGTTGGAGGAGAAGCTCACAGTAAAAATGAATATCTAGATATATCAACTGTTGAGGAAAGAATAAACCTTGCTAAGAGTGTAGTTAGAAAAATGATAGATAGAAAAATTATCTAACTAATATATAGATAATAAAAATAAATTTTGAGGGCTATAAATAGCCCTCATTTTTTCATTCCTCTACTTTTTAATATTTTTTTATATGTTAAAAGAAAAGTTATACTTGCTATACTTACTGAAGTGATATCAGCTATTGGTTCAGCATAATATATTCCCTTTACTCCCATAAAAATTGGTAGAATAACTGCTAAAGGAACCAATAAAATAACTTTTCTCAATAAAGCTATAAATATAGAATATTTAGCTTGTCCTAAAGCTAAAAAAGTTCCTTGAATAGCTTGTTGTATTCCAAAGATTACCATTCCCAATACAAAAATTGGCATAAATTTAGAAGTTAAATCAAATAATTCTTTTGAATCAGTAAAAATACCTACATATATCTCTGGAAAAATTACTCCTATTCCTCCCATCATAATTGTTACTGTTAAACATACTCCTAACATTCCTTTAAAAGTTTGTAAAACTCTTTTTCTATTACCAGCTCCAAAATTATAACTTATTACAGGTTGAATACCTTGAGTTATACCTGAAACTGGTACTGTTATTAGTTGTAGTACACTTGTTAATATAGACATTGAACCTACATATATATCTCCACCATACTTTTGTAATCCTGAGTTTAAAGTTAATAAAACTAAACTCTCTGTACTTTGCATAATAAAAGGAGATATTCCTAATGCTCCTGTCTTTTTTAAAATCTCTTTCTCTAGATTTAAATTTTCTATTTTTATCTTTATTACACTTTTCTTAGATAAAAGAAAGTATACAACCCAAATTGCACTTAAAGCTTGTGAAATAACAGTAGCTAATGCTGCTCCCTTTACTCCCATTCCCAATACAAATATAAAGATAGGATCTAAAATAATATTAGTAACTGCTCCTATTAAAACTGATAACATAGCTACTTTTGCATTTCCCTGTCCACTAATAAAAGTATTAAGTCCTAAAGATAACATAACAAAAATCGTTCCATATAAATATAATCCTATATAGTCGTGAGCATATTTTATAACATTATCACTAGCTCCAAAAGCATATAATAATGGAGTTTTAAAAATTTGAAAAAATATAGTTAATACTATTGCAAATACTATTAATAAAGCAGTACTATTCCCTAATATTTTCTCTGCTTTTTTATAATTTTTAGCTCCTAATTCAATAGAAGCTAAGGGTGCACCTCCCTGTCCAGCAAAAGCACTAAAAGCGGAAACCACCATTATTATTGGAAATGTCACACCTACCCCTGTAAGTGCTAAAGAACCTACCTCTTTTATATGACCTATATATATCCTATCTACAATATTGTATAATACATTTATTAATTGAGCTAGTACTGATGGTACTGCCATTACTAAAAATAATTTTCTTAATGGTAACTTCTCTAATTTTTCTGCAGTATTATTTGTCATTTTTCTCATCTCCAAAAATATTTTACAAATAATTTTAACACAAAGTCCTAAAAAATAAAAGAAAAATAGGTTTAATTAAAAATAAATTTACAGTATCTTTAATTATTATGTGATATTGTTCACATTTTATTCGAAATATGTTATAATGATATTTCAAATATATTTAAGAGGAGGATTTATTATTAACATGAATTTTTTAGAAAAACAATTTAAATTAAAGGAAAATGGAACTGATATTAAAACAGAATTAATAGCAGGACTAACTACATTTGCTACTATGGCTTATGTATTAGCTACTGTTCCTTCTATAATGAGCTCAGCTGGGTTTGGTAAATCAGGAGTTTTAACAATGGTTATTATATTATGTGCTATTACCTCTATTGCTATGGGAATAGTTACTAATAGACCTTTTGTTTTAGGACCTGGACTTGGAAGTGTAGCAGTTTATTCTATTTCTATGATTATTGGTGAGGGAATATCTCCTGCTGTTGCTTCTGGAGTTATTTTCTGGGAAGGACTTCTATTTGTTATTATCTCATTTATTGGACTTAGAGATATAATCGTAAAATTAATTCCACTAAGTATTAAGATCTCTATTAGTGCTGGTATTGGGCTTTTTATTTCATTATTAGGTTTTAGAAATGCTGGAATAATTATAGCTAATGCTAAAAAAAATGTTCTTGGTTTTGGAGATTTAACAACTCCTACTGCTATATTAGCTATTATTGGTTTAATAATTTTACTTATTTTAGAAGTTAGAAAAGTAAAGGGTGGAGTTATTCTTGCCATTATCTTGACTACATTAATAGGAATACCTATGGGAGTTACTAAAATCCCTACTTCTTTTTTAGCAGCCCCTGGAAATCCTACAGATATGATTTTTAATATAGATGTTATGGGAGCATTAAATATAAAATACTTACCTTTTCTATTTGCTTTATTTATTCCTGACTTTTTCTCAACATTTGGAACTGTTATAGGGGTTGGTGCAAAAGCTGGTCTACTTGATAAAAATGGAAATTTACCTGGTATAGAAAAATGCTTCTATGTAGATTCTATATCTACTGTTTTAGGTAGTCTATTTTGTATGCCTTGTATGACTACATACTTAGAATCTGCTTCTGGAGTAGAAGCTGGTGGAAAAACAGGATTAACAGCTGTAGCTACTTCTTTTATTTTTATTCTTATGTTTTTAATAACACCTTTAGCCCTTATGATTCCTTCTGCTGCTACTGCTCCTACTCTTATTCTTATGGGAGTAAAAATGTTGAGTGGAATGAAAAATATAAATTATGAAGATACTACTGAATGTGTTCCTGCATTTTTATCTGTTGCCTTAACAATTTTTACAAATAACGTTGCTAATGGTATTGCAGCAGCAATAATTGTCTATGTTATTTTAAAAATAGCAAGTGGTAAACATAAAGAATTGCCTCTAACAATGTATCCTTTTGCAGCTGTCCTTTGTTATTATTTCTATACTTTAACTATGTAGGAGTTTTTATATGAAAGTTGATTTATTAGTAAAAAATGTAAAAGTCTTTAATTCTTATTTAAAAAAATTTAAAGATGGTAATGTAGCAATTTTAAATAATAAATTTTTGTATATAGACAATAATAAAAATATAGAATTTGAGGCTAGCTCTACTATTGATGGAAAAAATCAATATATGATTCCAGGATTTATAGATATCCATATGCATATAGAAAGTTCTATGATGACACCTGCACCTTTTTGCCATCATCTTTCTAAAAATGGAGTAACAACTATTGTTGCAGAACCTCATGAAATTGCCAATGTATTTGGTAAAAAAGGAATAGAAGCTATGATTGCTGCTGAAAATAGTATTAATACTTCTATTTTTTATGGTATTCCTAGTAGTGTTCCTTCTACTTCTCCTGATTTAGAAACAACTGGAGCTATTTTAGACTTTGAAGAAATGAAAAATTTAACTTCTAATCCAAAAGTTATCTGTATTGGAGAAATTATGAATTATAGAAAAGTTATTGTTGATAACTCTTTAGATATCTGTAAATTTATAGAGTATGTCAAGAAAAATAAACCTCAATATGCTATTGAGGGACATTGTCCTAAACTCTTAGACTTAGATTTAGCTAAATTCTTATACTTAGGAATTAATGGTGACCATACAGAACATACTTTTGAAGAGTTTGTTCAAAGATTTGAAAATGGAATGTTTATGGAGTTACAAGCAAAATCCATATCCTCAGAATTAATAAACTATATTAAAGAAAATAATCTATATGAACATTTTGCTTTTGTTACTGATGATACTATGCCTGATACTTTTTTGCACAAAGGACATCTTAACGTCGTCATTAAAAAAGCTATTCAAGCAGGTATTAATATAGAGAATGCTATTTATTGTGCTACTTTTACTCCAGCTAGAAGAATGAATCTGCACGATAGAGGAGTTATTGCACCAGGTAAAAAAGCAGATTTTCTGTTAATTGATAACTTAAAAAACCTTCATATTACTCAAACATTTATAGATGGTAAAGAGGTATATAATATTAATTCTGAAGCAAAATATATTCCCACTGATTATAAATTTCCAGAAGAGTTTTACCAAAGTGTTAGAGTAGAAAAAATCAATGAAGATATTTTTCAAATTCCCGTAAATAATAAAGAGAATGAAGTAAATTGTCGTATTATAAAAGTAATTGATGGAAGTACAAGAACAACAGAAATAATAGAAAAGCTAAATGTTAAAAATGGTTATCTAGATTGGGAAAATTCTCCATATATGTTAATTGCAGTTTTTGAAAGACATGGAAAAAATGGAAATATTGGTTTTGGATTAGTTACTGGAGATTGTATAAAAAACGGAGCTATTGCAACTACATATGCTCATGACCATCATAATCTTATGGTTATTGGAAAAAATATCAAAGATATGACTAAAACTATTAATAGAATTATAGAGCTACAAGGAGGAATTTGTTGTGTAGAAAATGAAGAAATCTTAGCTGAAGTTCCTTTACCTGTAGCTGGTATCCTCTCTGAAAAAACAGTACAAGAGCTTGGAAAAGAGGTAGAAATACTTAGAGAAAAAATGTCACAATTAGGATATAAACACTATAATCCTATTATGTCATTATGTACTCTTTCACTCCCAGTTTCTCCAGCTTTAAAAATTACTGATAAAGGATTAATAGATGTTAATCAGGGAAAAATAGTTAATCTTATTATAGACTAGTGAGAAATTTCTCACTAGTTTTTATTTTTTAAAATATCTCTAATTTCTCTTAATAATAGCTCTTCATTTGTTGGTTTTGGAGTTGGTTTACTATCTTCATGTTTCTTTATTAATTTATTTACTAGTTTAATCATAAAAAATACACATAAACAAATTATTGTAAAGTCTAAAACATTCTGTAAAAATTGTCCATATTTTATAACTACAGAATCTCCACCAGCTATACTAGATGGTAATTTTAAACTCAAAGATGAGATATTAATTTTTCCTGTAAAAACTCCTATTATAGGCATAATCATATCATTTACCATACTTGATACAATCTTACTAAAAGCTCCTCCTACTATAACTCCTACTGCCATATCTAGTACATTTCCACGTAATGCAAATTTTTTAAATTCTTCTATAAATTTCATTATTTCTCCTTTTTATTTAATAAATATTTATGATAAAAGAAGTGAGTTAAAAAACTCACTTCTAAGCTTTAAATATATAAAAGTTATTTATTCTCTAATCTTTTATTTAATATTTCAGCTTCTTTTTCATATCCTTTTTTACCAAGTAATGCAAACATATTAGCTTTATATGACTCTACACCTGGTTGATTAAAAGGATTTACTCCAAGAATATATCCACTCATTCCACAAGCTTTTTCAAAGAAATAGAATAAGTATCCTAAATGGAATGGAGTAGCTTCTGGGACATTTACTACTAAGTTAGGTACTCCACCATCAACATGAGCAAGTAATGTTCCTTGAGCAGCTTTCTTATTTACAAAATCCATTCCTTTTCCTGCTAGATAGTTTAATCCATCTAAATCTACTTCTTCAGCTTCTATTGTTATATCAGCTTCAGGCTCTCCTATTAATACTGCTGTTTCAAATAACTCTCTTCTTCCATCTTGAATATATTGTCCCATTGAGTGTAAATCAGTTGAAAAATCTGCTGCTGCTGGGAATAATCCTTTTCCATCTTTACCTTCAGATTCTCCAAATAGTTGTTTCCACCACTCACCAAAATAGTGTAATCTTGGTTCATAGTTTATTAACATCTCAATATTTTTACCTTTTCTATTTAAAATATTTCTAATTACAGCATACTTGTAACAGTCATTCTCTTCAAATGGTGCATTATAGTCATTTTGAGCCTCTCTAGCCCCTGCCATAAGCTCATCTATGTCTATTCCTGCACAAGCTATAGGAAGTAATCCAACTGGTGTCAATACAGAGAATCTTCCTCCTACATCATCAGGAATTACAAATGTTTCATATCCTTCTTCATCAGCTAATTTCTTTAATGCTCCTTTTGCTTTATCTGTAGTTGCATATATTCTATTTTTAGCTTCTGCTTTTCCATATTTCTCTTCTATATGTTTTTTAAGAACTCTAAAAGCTATTGCTGGTTCAGTAGTAGTTCCTGATTTAGAGATTACATTGATTGAGTAATCTTTTCCTTCTAATATATCTAATAAGTGTTTTAAATACACTCCAGAGATATTATTTCCTACATAGAATATCTCTGTTCCTTTTCTCTTATCTTTTGGTAAATTATTATAGAAAGTATGAGATAAGAAATCTATTGCAGCTCTTGCTCCTAAATATGAACCACCTATTCCTACAACAAGAAGAATATCAGAATCTTTTTTTATTTTTTCTGCAGCAGCTTTAATTCTTTCAAACTCAGCTTTATCATAGTTAGTTGGTAATTCTATCCAACCTAAAAAATCATTTCCAGCTCCATTTTTTTCTTTTAAAAATTTTTCAGCTGTTAAAACTTGTTCCTTCATAAAAGATAATTCTTCTTCTCTTACATACCCAAGTGCTTTAGAATAATCAAATGACAGTTTTTTCATTATCTATTCCCTCCTAATTTTAATTTTTATTTTCAAGAGTTTCTATTCTCTTTTTTAATTCATCTATTGTTTTCTCATTTTCATTTACTCTCTCTCTCAAAAGTTCAATAGTTTCATTTATATTATCTAGTCTTCCATTAAAAGTACTTGCATCAAAACCTATTTTATTTAATTCTTGAGAAAACTCAAGCATCAAAGCTTCTAGTATATTTAAATCTTCTTTATTAGCTTTTTTTAAATCTATATAGTCAATACTTCTTGCTAAATTTTCAGCAAAATCATATCTTGTAAGAGCTTCATTCCCCTTAAATTTATATTTATTTTCTTTTAATATTCCTCTTTCAACTAATGAATTTATTGATTTATATGCCCAGTGCTCTTTATTTAAATCTTCAAATTTTGTTTCAGCAAATATTATTGAAGTCGACATTAACATTAAAATTACTATATATTTCATACTGTATTTTCTCCTCTTCCATTCTATTTTTAAGTATAGCATATATAGCAAATTTTATCTACAGTTATTTTTTATATAAAAAAAACTGCCTAAATAAGGCAGTTACAATTCTTATGTGGCTGGGGTGGCTGGATTCGAACCAACGCATGACGGAGTCAAAGTCCGTTGCCTTACCGCTTGGCGACACCCCAACAATATATTTATATTATCATATTTATTTAAAAAAGTCAATTTATCTTTTTATTTGACTTTATATTTCTTTTTAAAGCTTGGCAAGTTCCTATCCTCCCAGGAGGCTTCCCTCCAAGTACTTTCAGCGTTTACGGGCTTAACTTCCAAGTTCGGAATGTTTCTGGGTGTACCCCCGTAGCTCTTCTCACCAAGCATTATTAACTTCTTTTAATGTAGCACAGATTTCTTTCACTCATCTGTGTCTCATTTAATATAATCGTAACTTTGTTACTCTTTATTTAATGGAACATTCAAAACTATATAGTAATATCAGGTAACGCTGATTCCTTTCAGTCATCTGCGTCTAAATAATCATAGTCGTAACTTCGTTACTTC